>NZ_LWGF01001127.1:0-853 GCF_001635355.1 Oleiphilus sp. HI0125 | reverse complement strand
ATATGGGTTAATTTCGTTTTCTACGAAGTTCTTAACGGTGCGTCGTATCTCGTTGTGCTCTTGTGTAAAAATCATGTGAATTGCCTCTTACAAAACTGTTTTTATTCTGTCGGTTACCAAGCTTAAAGTCGTGCCACGCCAAAGGTGTTCGGGCGTAGAGTTCGACGTTTTTCTTCGTCACAAATATCTAACAAAAATGCTAATACTTTTCGGGTGTCACGGGGGTCGATAAGTCCATCATCCCAAAGCCTTGCCGTGCCATATAGTGAGGTTGAACCTTTATCCAATTTGTCGGCAGTAGCTTTTTCTAGAACGTCTAACATTGCGGGATCTGCTTCTTTACCCATTTTAGCGTGCTTGTCTTCGGTAACAATACGCAAGACCTTGCCAGCTTGCGCTCCACCCATTACAGCCGTTTTACTGTTTGGCCAAGCGAAGATAAAACGAGGGTCTAATCCGCGCCCACACATTGCATAGTTACCTGCGCCGTAAGAGCCGCCAACCACGATGGTAAGTTTCGGTACGCTTGCGTTAGCCACGGCTTGCAGCATCTTAGAGCCGTGTTTGATAACGCCATTTTGTTCTGCATCGGTTCCAACCATAAATCCGGTTGTATTATGGAAGAACAATAGGCTTGTGCCGGACTGCTCGCATAGTTGGATAAACTGCGCAGCTTTTGCCGCACCTTTTGGTGTGATTGGCCCATTGTTACCGATCAGCCCGCATGCATGGCCTTCAATTTTTAAGAAGCCACAAACGGTTTGATTATCGAACTCGGGTTTGAAATCGACGAATTCAGATGAATCCGCAATACGCGCAACTATCTCACGAACGTCATAAGGTTGTTTGCTAT
>NZ_LWGF01001126.1:0-825 GCF_001635355.1 Oleiphilus sp. HI0125 | reverse complement strand
ATGGCTCCCGGTGGTACAGACATTAATTCGATTTACTTTGATGGGGTGGATGATGACGTCATCGCGCCAAGTAGATTAGATCGGTATGAGTTGTCGATCGGCACATCTTTCGCGGCGCCGCATGTTGCTGCGATTGCGGCGTTAATGAAGGAACTGGATCCATCTTTAGATAACGCTTCGTTTATGCGTGCACTTGAACGTGGTGAATTGACTGAGCAAGGGATGCCTGAGCAATTTTATGGTGCTGGTTTGATTAATGCTCAGAAGGCGGTTTATGCGGCAGGTGCTGATTCTTTGAATGAGCTAGAAGTGTTTCCGTCTAATTTGAGCTTTGGTAATTATGCGAGCTCTGCAAGTTTGTTTATAGGAAATGCAGGGTCGGATGATCTTACTATTGAGTTGATTTCGGCAAATGTTCCTTGGCTAGACATTTCCTTAGATAGTGTCGATGCGCAGGGCGCTAGTCGTTACGTGATTACTGTTGATCCCGACCAAGTCAGTGATCAAGCTCAGCAAGCAATGATAGAAGTTGAGTATCGTTTGGATGGCGGGGTTTTGTTGAATGAAACGGTTCCTGTTTTCAAAGCAGCCGCTGATGTTGCTGGGCAATTGTCTCGGGTCTATGTGTATTTGTTGCGCAAACAAGAAGTGAATGCGGCTGCGGGTTCATATGACATATACAGAGCGCAGCGTTTTGATGATGTGAATGCGACGGCGAATTTTCAGTTCTTTGATGTTCCTGAAGGTGAGTACTACTTAGAAGCGAGTACGGATAGTGATGGTGATGCGCGTCTCTTCGACAAGGGAGAGGCGGTAGGTGCGTAT
>NZ_LWGF01001125.1:0-958 GCF_001635355.1 Oleiphilus sp. HI0125 | reverse complement strand
AACTCTTGAGTCTCATTCAACAACTGGTTTTTGTAAGCATATTCGAGAGCTCCCAAAGCATTGTCTTCTTGCTCAAGTTCGTCGTATAGCCCTGTTAATTGTAATACGTATTTTTTCTTACCAGGATAAAGCGTGACTATTCTTTTTAGTAATTGAATACCTTTCCCATAATCTTTTTGAATCACATAGCTCGCTAGTAGCAACTGCAAATGATATTCGACAGGCGTTTCACTCTGAGCCACTGCCCGCTCAAAGCTTTTGACCGCTTCCTGATACTCTTTAGCCTGCATATAGGCATTACCTAAACGAATAAACACAGCAGCATTCAATTCATCTTTCTTTGCATGCTCCAACCAAGATTGTAGATAACGAATAGACAGCATTAATTGATCTTCAGAAAGATAAAGTTGAGACAAGTCATAACGCAACTTTTGCTGATTTTCATGAACCAGAGCGCTCATGTTATGAGCTAATTCCAGTAGCTCAATTGCCTTAGTATTTTCATTGCGACTGACATAAATATAACCCGCCGTTTTCAAGACGACGGCCGTTTCATAGGCGTTCTTCTGTACGCGAATGATCAATCGATTAAGTTTCTCAAACGCGCCATCAATATCGCCCTCATCAATACTACCTTGCACATCAACTAGTAAATTGTAGGTGCCTTTTGACACAAGGGATTTTTTACTAGCAGAACCTTCACTTCCGCCCGCAGCAACACTTGGAGGCATTTGAAAATCGGTCGCAAAACTTACATGCGACAACCCAGTCGAGATAATGAACGTGAGCACCAGAGATAAACTGCGATGCCGTAAAATGGATCGGTTAGAGCTGGAATACATACTTACGCTCAACAACACGCGTAGCTTGCGCTTGACCATTGACCAAAAGAGGCAGGTATTCCCATCGAGCTACCTCCTTCAACACGACACGATCAAAAATTCTTGGAGGGGAAGAT
>NZ_LWGF01001124.1:0-758 GCF_001635355.1 Oleiphilus sp. HI0125 | reverse complement strand
CCATCTCATCATTCTGAGCAAATACTGCTTGTACTTCAGGGTTGCCTGCTAACAAGTTTTCCATCACATTCAGCCCCTTGGTGCGATCAAAGTCTGCTGGCTGGCTAGCGAGAAGTTGAATGTTGCTAGCTTCAACCGCTTTCATAAAGCCCTCGCCACGCTCGCGCGCTGCCGAAGTACCTGCTAAGCCTTCAAGCTGAATCACTTTTGCGTCTGCACCAACTTTATCAACAATAAACTGCCCAGCCATTTCGCCACCAGCAACGTTATCAGAGGCAATATGAGTGACGACTTCTCCGCGCGAAGCGCCACGATCCAAGGTTAACACGGGGATTTTGGCGCGATTAACCATGCGAATAGCATTGGCCGCCGCGTCTGAATCTGCTGGATTAAGTAAGATTGCTTTCACCCCACGAACCGTCAAATCTTCAATGTTCGATAGTTCCTTGCTTGGGTCGTTTTGTGAGTCGAGCACGATGAGTTTATATCCCAACTCTTTTGCCTTGGCTTCAGCGCCGTCTTTCATCGTCACGAAGAAAGGGTTGTTTAAGGTGGAGACTACAATAGCCAGTGTGTCAGCTGCCTTTGTCATCATAGAAAAAGAAGCCAACACCAATAAGGTTGAAACAAGAGTAATCAGTTTTTTCATCTTTATGTCCTTGGTCTTGAGTGATCGAGACAGCACATTTCGACTCGTTATTACGTCATTAACAACAGATTATTTACTTCGATTATCCACGAGTACCGCCAGTAATATT
>NZ_LWGF01001123.1:0-594 GCF_001635355.1 Oleiphilus sp. HI0125 | reverse complement strand
TCGTGAATGCAACCGCAAGACCGGCGTTTCCGGTCCAGGCCGCAATCCAGTGTCCCCAACCCACCAAAAAACCAGCAAATTTTCCAAAACCTTCTTCGGTATATGCAAGCGGGCCACATGCTTTTGGTGAATCGAGCGCTAAGCGAGCGAAGACAAATGCTAATAAGACAGAGCCCGCACCAGTGATCGCCCAGCCCCACAGCGATATCGGACCGAAGTCACTCAGTGATGATGGCAAGAGAAATATTCCTGAGCCAATCATGTTGCCAATGACAAGAGATACGCAGACCCAAAAGCCTATTTTGTGATTTTTGCTCTGTTCGTTGGCCAAAAGTAATTACCTGAAGGCTAATATCTTGCTGAACCTTAGTCGCTGTTTCTGAATAGTCTAGAAATATTATGTTTCAGCGGTGCTGAGGTTTGTTATGCCTTTGTTACGGCAGTTTGCGTACCGATAACTTGCATATGGTGGGCTTTGTCTGTAAAATACGCGGCTCGAAAAACTGCGGGTTATATTAAGCTGCTAGCATTTACAGGCGACTTGATAAATCCGTTTAATTTGTAACTCCTTGCTTTAAAAAGAATTATTCGATT
>NZ_LWGF01001122.1:0-27537 GCF_001635355.1 Oleiphilus sp. HI0125 | reverse complement strand
ATTGAGCTCGACGTTAACGGTAGTCTTTAGTTAACAGCATTCGAGTCATATTTTGTCTGTTCAACATATTCATATCTTAGGCATTTGCGGGACCTTTATGGGCTCGCTTGCCGCGCTCGCAAAAGAGCAGGGTTTGCGCGTTACAGGTTGTGATCAAGGAGTTTATCCTCCAATGAGTACGCAACTTGAGTCACTCGGTATCGAGTTGATTCAAGGTTTCGATACGCAGCAGTTAGATCTTGAGCCTGATCTGTTCATCATTGGTAATGCCATTAGCCGCGGTAATACTTTGCTCGAAGAAATTCTAGATCGAGGTTTGCCCTACACCTCAGGCCCTCAATTTCTTGCAGAACATATCTTGCAGGGAAAATGGGTGATGGGTGTTGCCGGTACGCACGGCAAAACTACGACAACGACGATGTTGGCGTGGATTCTTGAATATGCTGGAATGAAGCCGGGTTTCTTAATCGGCGGTGTGCCAAAGGATTTCGAATTTTCAGCTCGTTTGGGCGAAACCCCTTTCTTTGTGATCGAAGCGGATGAATACGACAGCGCATTTTTTGATAAGCGCTCGAAATTTGTTCATTACAAAGCTCGAACATTGATCGTTAACAATCTCGAGTTTGATCATGCCGATATTTTCGAAGACCTAAGTGCTATTCAAAAGCAATTCCATCATGTTATTCGTACCGTGCCGCGCAATGGTCGTGTGATTTATCCTCAAGGCAGCAAGGCTATTGATGAGACGCTTGAAAAGGGCGTTTGGGCTGAGAAACAAAGTTTTGGTGGAGAGGACTCTAGTACAGAAGCTCGTTATCACCTAGTTGAATCTGATGGTTCAGTCTTTGATGTGCGCTTAGCGGATCAGACGCACCGTGTTACATGGTCTATGACTGGTGAGCACAACGTATCGAATGCTTTAGCTGCGATGCTTGCTGCGCGTCATGTTGGTGTTGAACTCGAGCATTCTGCGCAAGCTTTGAGTCGATTTGGCGGCATTAAGCGTCGCATGGAAGTATTGATCGATCGAGATCAAATTGCTTTATACGACGATTTCGCGCATCACCCTAGTGCTATTAAAACGACGCTCTCAGGGCTTCGCGCTAAGGTTGGGCCTGAAAAGATTTTAGCTCTCATCGAACCGCGTTCAAACACCATGCGTATGGGTATTCATGCAAACAAATTAGCACCGAGTGCTCAAGATGCAGATCAGATCATATGGGCGGATCTGTCGGGTAATAACGAGTTAGGGTGGTTGACGCCTGAGCTATCCGAATTCACTAATCAACATATCGAAATTTCAGTTGATGCTATACAAGGTGTGGTAGATCGGTTCATTGAGATGCATGGCGGCACGAAAGTTCATGTGTTGATGATGAGTAATGGCGGCTTTGGCGGAGTACGCGAAGCTTTGCTAAAAAAATTAGGGTCAGAGTAAAAGTACTCTGACCCTGTTATTTGATCCCTGTTGTTGAGGATTGTATGAGCGAGTTTAAAGAAACAATTACTTTGGCGGTGACTGGGGCTTCGGGTGTTCAGTATGCAACGCGCTTGTTAGATGTTCTGGTTAAAGAAGGGCATCAGATTTTTGTAATGGTTTCCAAAGCTGCGCATATGGTCATTGCGACAGAAACTGATCATAAATGGCCTGCTCAAGCTGCGCAATTAGAGCAGGTTTTGACGCAACAGTTCTCTGCAAAGCAAGGGCAGGTGAAAGTATTCGGTAAAGAGGACTGGATGGCTCCGGTTGCTTCTGGATCGGGAGCTCCAACCAAAATGGTTGTTTGCCCATGCAGCACTGGATCGTTGTCTGCAATTGCTAATGGCGCGAGCAATAATTTGATTGAGCGAGCGGCAGACGTTGCATTAAAAGAACGGCGCCAATTAATACTCGTTCCTCGCGAGGCTCCTTATTCAGAGATTCACCTTGAGCATATGTTGAAGTTGACAAAAATGGGAGCTGTGGTGATTCCCGCCTCGCCTGGTTTTTACCACAAACCGCAAAGTGTTGATGATCTTGTGGATTTCATTGTTGCGCGTATTTTGTCTCAGTTAGGAATTGAGCAAACGCTTCTTAGTAAGTGGGGAGAAGATCGAACATGAGCTCTTCTTCAGTCATCGATTGGTCGAAGACAGTAGCTGCAATCTGGCGAGCGAGGCAGCAGCATCTCCGTGCAGTGACACGGATTGATGGCATTGAGCTTGATCAGTTGTTGGGGATTGAGCGTCAGAAAAAACTAATAGTAGAGAATACAGAGCGTTTTATCGCTGGGCTGCCGGCAAACAATGCTTTGCTGTGGGGCTCCCGCGGCACAGGTAAATCAAGCATTATTAAAGCACTTTTGAATGCTTATGCTGACAAAGGTCTGCGCGTGATTCAGATAGATAAAGATGATCTGCTTGATCTTCCCGAGATCGTCGATGAACTCGTCGAGCAGCCCTACCACTTTATTGTTTTCTGTGATGATTTGAGCTTTGAAGAGGGTGATGCAACTTATAAAGCTTTGAAGAGTATTCTTGAAGGATCAATTGAATTGCCCCCCGATAATGTCCTGATTTACGCGACCTCTAACAGACGTCATCTTATGCCGGAATACATGAGCGATAACGAAGGCACCAAAGTAGTAGAAACAGAATTGCACTTTGCTGATGTGGTCGAAGAAAAAATATCTTTGTCGGATCGTTTTGGTTTGTGGTTGTCGTTTTATTCAATCAATCAAGATCAATATATTGAGATTGTGGACCAGCTGGTTGGGCAGGTCGAGAATAAGCAGGCCATGCATGCCGAAGCTAAGCGTTTTGCGACCAGTAAAGGTGGACGTAGTGGTCGCACTGCACAGCAATTCTTTAAAGCCTATAGCGGGAAGCTTTAGTAGATGGTGATATTGGTGTCAGAGTACAAGGACTCTGACTCGAGTTTGAATTGCTATTTACCCGTCTCTTGCTCCGCGTTTCCAAATTCCATTCCTTCAAAACTATAAGCAGCGCCAAAGCCTTCAACATAGGTTCCTGATTTCGGTGTAATTTCTACGAGGTGAAAGTCATTTAGGCTTTTTAATAACGAGACTGTCTTTCCTCGTTGTTGCTCGAAGATAGGCATGACTGTGTTAAATGTCGACGATGATCTGTCGATGAATTGAGCATCGCCTTTAAATATCAGTCGTTTTCTTGCAAAGATATTTTTTGTGTCTGTTTCGTCTTGCGTGAGCATCAACGAGCACTTGGCTGTTTGCTTTAAATTTTGTGTGTGGGCCGCAAGCTCACTGATAAAAATGTACAGCTTTTTGTTTTCGAGAATATAAGGGGTTGTTGATGCGTCGGGCTGTTTATTTTGGTCGAGCGTGGCAAGCATGCATGATTGCGTATCTGCAATTAGTGATTCGATGTTTGTACTTATGTTGCTCACTTAGCAGCACCTTGCATGGATTTCGAACTAAGAATCGAAAATCCTAAATCTTTTGATGAGGCTGAACGAATCAATGCGGCTGCGACATCTGCGCCATCAATGGCTTTCAAATTTCCGGGCAATAGTTTGCAGATGAACTCAGATGCTTTTTCGCCAAGGCGAAATTCTTCTCTATCTCCTAGCAATAAACTTGGCCGTGCAATAGCGGCGTGTGCATAGTCGCAATGTTTGATTCTGTGTTCGACATCTTTTTTCATGCTGAGATAAGTGGATGGCATTTTTCCGTCTGCGCCATTTGCAGAGACAAGCCCGTAGAAACCAGCGTCATGCTGTTTACCTAGTTTCGCGAAAGCTTCAGGATACTCCACATCAATACGCACATATTCCATAGCATTTGGCGTTTTCTTTTTGGTTGAGCCCAAGGCGCAAAATAAGTCCGATACCTCACGACTTGGTGCTTCGAAAGAGCTTGGATTCTGAAGAAGCTTGTTCCAATCACAAATAAAGTAGCTGAGTTTCTGATGCTGATAATCTGATGAGTTTTGTGATCGAACAAAGGCATAGACTTCTTCGTATTGTTTATCTTCACAGAGCTGTTGTACGAGACTTCGTCCAATTAAGCCGCTGGCGCCAGCGACCCAAGCAATCTTTCTGTTAGTCAAAACTTACTCTCTTATTTTGTGCAGTTTTCCATAGTGTAGGGCGGCATGAGGGCCAAGGTCTAGGGCATATGAATCTTAAATGGTGGCCTATTTTGTAGTGGGTTTTTCGGCATATTTTTAAAAAGTTCGGCTTGGACACTAAAATTTACGATTTTAACTCTTTTATTTACCTCAAATACTGTATACTTCGCGCGATTTTTTTCACCCCGAACTTCGAGTAAGACGATGACAGACTTAAGCAAGTACAGAAACATAGGTATTTTCGCGCACGTTGATGCGGGTAAAACCACTACAACAGAACGTATTTTGAAACTCACCGGTAAGATCCACAAAACTGGTGAAGTACACGATGGTGAATCTACAACTGACTTCATGGATCAGGAAGCAGAGCGTGGTATTACTATTCAATCAGCGGCGATCACAGCATTCTGGAAAGATCACCGTATGAACATCATCGATACTCCTGGACACGTTGACTTCACAGTTGAAGTATACCGTTCTTTGAAAGTACTTGATGGTGGTATCGGCGTATTCTGTGGTTCGGGCGGTGTTGAGCCTCAATCAGAAACTAACTGGCGTTATGCGGATGAATCAGGCGTTGCACGTTTGATCTTCGTTAACAAACTAGACCGTGTTGGTGCTGACTTCTTGAAAGTTGTTGACCAAGTAGAAAACACACTTGGCGCGAAGCCTCTTGTTATGACGCTTCCAATTGGTCGTGAAGACACCTTTACAGGTGTTGTAGACATCATGTCTAAGAAAGCATACATCTGGGATGACTCTGGTCTCCCTGAAAACTACAAAGTTGAAGATGTACCAGCAGACATGGTTGAAGACGTAGACATGTACTACGAGCAGATGGTTGAAACTGCTGTAGAAATGGACGACGACTTGATGATGGCTTACATGGATGGCGAAATGCCAACTGATGAGCAACTTAAAGCGTGTATCCGTAAAGGTACTAACGAGCTTGCGTTCTTCCCAACTTACTGTGGTTCTGCATTTAAGAACAAAGGTATTCAGCTTGTACTTGACGCTGTTGTTGATTACTTGCCTTCTCCAACAGAAGTTCCAGCTCAGCCTCTTACTGATGAGCACGGCGAGCCTACTGGTGAAGTTGCAACAGTATCTGTTGACGAGCCATTCCGCGCATTGGCGTTCAAGATCATGGACGACCGTTTCGGCGCACTAACGTTTATCCGTATTTACTCTGGTAAGTTGAACAAGGGTGACACCATCCTTAACTCATTCACAGGTAAGACTGAGCGTATTGGTCGTATGTGTGAAATGGAAGCGGATGAGCGTATTGAACTTGATTCAGCACAAGCGGGTGACATCATCGCTGTTGTTGGTATGAAGAACGTACAAACAGGTCACACGCTTTGTGATACTAAGCATGAATGTACACTTGAAGCGATGGTATTCCCTGATCCAGTTATCTCGATCGCAGTTAAGCCAAAAGACAAAGGTTCAACTGAGAAAATGGGTGTTGCTATCGGTAAGATGGTTGCAGAAGATCCAACGTTCATCGTTGAAACTGACGAAGATTCAGGCGAAACCATCCTTAAAGGTATGGGTGAGCTTCACCTAGATATCAAAGTAGATATCTTGAAGCGTACTTTCGGTGTTGAGCTAGAAGTAGGTCAGCCACAGGTTGCATACCGTGAGACTATCACGCAAGCAATCGAAGACAGCTATACGCACAAGAAGCAGTCTGGTGGTTCTGGTCAGTTCGGTAAGATCGACTACCGCATCAAGCCAGGTGAGCAAAACACTGGTCTTACTTTCACTTCAACAGTTGTTGGTGGTAACGTTCCTAAGGAATTCTTCCCAGCAATCGAGAAAGGTTTCCAAGGTATGATGGAAACTGGTCCACTTGCAGGCTTCCCTGTATTGGACGTTGAAGTTGAACTATACGATGGTGCTTACCACGCAGTTGACTCATCAGCAGTAGCATTTGAGATTGCAGCAAAAGGTGCATTCCGTCAGTCAATGCCAAAAGCTGGTCCTCAACTTCTTGAGCCAGTGATGAAAGTAGACGTGTTTACTCCAGACGATCACGTTGGTGATGTTATCGGTGACTTGAACCGTCGTCGTGGCATGATCAAGGACCAAGAAGCTGGTAATACTGGTGTACGTGTTAAAGCGGACGTTCCTCTTTCAGAGATGTTCGGTTACATCGGTCACCTACGTACTATTACTTCTGGTCGTGGTCAGTTCTCAATGGAGTTCTCTCACTACGCACCTTGCCCAATGAACGTGGCAGAAGAAGTAATTGCTGAAGAAAAGGCTAAGAAAGAAGCTAAGTAAGCCTTAGTTCTTTTAGCTAAAAGCCCTGTTGGAAACAACGGGGCTTTTTTGTGCATAACAATAAATCAAGGAAGTACTGTTAATGAGCAGAGTCGTCTCATTTGTTTTTCTATCGCTTTGTTTTTCTACCATGACCTTGGCAGAAAATTCTTATCAATTTGCTGTATATGGAGCGGGAGCGAGTATCTCTCAAGACAATTCAGGATCAGGTAAGTTCTTAGGCTTAAGCGCGACGGCATATTTAGATCCGATCATGCTTGATGGAAGCAAGCCACTTGCCTTGGCAGCGAAATATCAACAAGTCTCAAGCGTATTTGCTTATCATACGCAGCTCGAATACTCCGACCTTGCTCAAGTTAGAGGTGGTCGTATTTTAGAAACAGTAGATAATGATCGCACTGGCCTTGGTGGCACTATCACGCATGAGAGTATTCCACTTTGGTTATCGGTAAATCATGTGTTTAGTGATGACGCAGAGCTTGGTTTTAGAGATGGGACTACGTTCACCAATAGCGATAGCATGACGGAGTTTGAGCTAGGTGTTTATGCATCAGAACACATGATCGCATCATTGATTTATAATGATGCAGTTCGTGATACCTATGGTTTAACCGTCGATGCATTGTTTGAGCTTGCTGATTTGGGTCAATTTATTGAACTGTCAGCGCTTTATCTTGAAATAGAGCACGATGAGATAGATTTGTCGGTTGTGAACAATACCGTTCGAAACTTAGATACAAATCCTTTAGAAGAGACTCAACTTGGTTTAGGTGTGACCTACTTTCCGACGAAGGCTATCGATGTTGGTCTCACGTATACATCCACAAAGTTGAGTCATGGCCCAGCTTCCAAAGAGCTGGTTTATAGCCTTAACGCAGGATGGTTCTTCAGCCAGGACACAGCCATTCGCCTTGAATATGCCTTATTTGAGGATGATACTTTCTTTATCGATTCAAGCGTCAGCGCTGAACTGCTTTATCGTTTCTAATTCGATAAGTAGTTTTTCAAGATCTTGAGACAAAAGCATCTATTTTATCGAAATGGATGCTTTGCTAGTTCTTAGACCCCATATCTATCAGGCTTTGTTTTGCTTTATAAAATCGAGACAGGATGTGGGGAACCTTCAGAGGTATGACTTCCCTCACTAGGCGCACGATATAGCGGATGAGCGCCACGTGTTTCAATTGCTGGGCTGATTTCGCACGCTTAAGCATTGCGACATAACCTTCGTTAATCAACTCACTGGTGCGCTCTCTATTGTCTGATCGGCTGTAAGAAGAGAGATCTAAACCGACAACGATATCGGCTTGCTTGAGCTGTTCTTTGGTTTTATGGTCAATACAGATATCAATGGCGTTGCCCAGCGTGTCAGCCATGTTTTTAGGTGCTTGATAGCGTTTTGTGTGCGTAAGATCAACGCAAATAATGATGCCCGCACCCATCTTACGGACTAATGATACGGGTACGTTTTCAATAATGCCTCCATCCACGAGTTTTCGTCCATTGAGCTCCACAGGCGCAAAAAGGCCAGGTACTGCGACTGACGCACAAACGGCATCGGCAACTGAGCCTTTAGTGAAGATAATTTGCTCTCCGGTACAAATGTCGGTCGCGGAAATAGATAGGGGTATTTGTGCATCTTCGATTTGGGCATCGCCAAGATCTTTGATCAGCATTTCTCGGACTGCATTGGTAGAAAATAATCCTCCTGAAGCCCGCCAGCTAAAGCTCGCCATGCTTTTGAAGGTTAGATTCTCCGCAACGGCTGTCATGTCTTCAATTGATTTCCCAAATGCATAATAACTGGCGACGAACGCGCCGATACTTGTGCCGGAAACATAGTCGATTGATACACGCTCTTGTTTGAGCGCTTTGATTGCACCGATATGTGCAACGCCCTTTGCTGCGCCACCCCCAAGCGCAAGGCCAACTCTAGTATTAAAGGGGTTAAAGCTATTTAAACGTTGAAAGCGCATATCCGTTCGGCTCTTTTTTATTAGTAAAGACTGGGCTCTCCATCAGGGCGCGTCTTAAAGCGGCGATGAAGCCATAGATACTGTTCTTTGTGGCGTCGAATGTCTTCTTCTAAGCCTTTATTGATGATTGTTGCATTCTCGACTTCATCATCGCTTGGAAAGTTTTCATAAGGTTTTCCAAAGTAAAGACTGTAATGACCATCTTTGTCTTCACGATATTGCGCAAGCCGAAGTACCGTACATCCGGTTTCGCGCGCGATCCAAGCCGTTGTTGTAATGCTGGAAGCGGGTACTCCAAAAAATGGTGCGAAAACAGACTGCTTTTTGCCCATATCTTGATCTGGCGCGTACCACACTAAAGCGCCGGCCTTGATATCCTCTATCATATCTTTGACTTGGCGTTTGCTGTAGGGGCGCGCGTTGTAGACTAAGCGCGCACGTTCTATTGCAGCATCAAGCAAAGGGTTGTTTTGAGGGCGATACATATAGCCAAATTGTGTTACGGAGTTGAGAAGTGGCCCAGCTAAATCCAGCATGCTGAAGTGGCCGCCAACGAGCAAAATTCCTTTACCTCGCTCTTGTGCTTCTTTTAAGTTCTCAATGCCATGTACTGTAAGTTTATCAATATATGGAGTGTAGTTTCCCCACCAACTTGCCAGGCTCTCCATGTAGCCGGTGGCGTTTGATATAAATGTGTCGTACACAAGCTGCTCTCGTTCTTCTTCAGAGAGCTCAGGGAAGCAGGCGTTGATATTTCCTCGGGCTGTTTTGTAGCGACTACCTTTGAGTTTGTAGAGTCTATGGCCTAAGAATCGACCGAGGCCCATACGAGCGCCATGTGGCAAGCGGGCTAGAAGCCGCATTAGACCGATCAAAAGCCATGTTGGCCAAAATTTGGGTTTGAGGAAATTGGAGTAACGATGCTCTGGTTTGAGGTTTTGCATAAAGCCTAGCTTGTTTGTCCTAAAGTAACGCGCCTGAAATAGTATATTAAAGCGCGTTACGTTACTAAAGCTAAGCGTCTATTTTGTTCTTGACGGCGAAGTAAAAGATAAGACTTTCGCTTCGTGCTTAGTGCGCGATTTGAGGTAATCGTCTGGCTGGTTGAGCGCATAGCGCAGCTCTGCGATCGAATCATTCATCATTGATGAAATTTTCATGCATGCCTGCACTGGATTGTTACAACGCTTTCTCTCCATGTCGATCTGAAACTGGAGCCCTTGTAAGCGCTCTCTCATGTGCTTCGGAGCACCATTAATCACGGTTTCAATTGCATTTTTCCGAATGCTTTCGAGCTGTTCAGGATTCTCGCTTGCGAGGCGCATTAGTTCATCAAAATTGGGTAGCTCAACACGACCAAGCGCAGTTTTGCGTACGTCAACATCTTTCAAACGAAGCTTGCTGATCTCGCGTGATTTTCCATTCTGCATTGTAACGACCTCATACTGTTACGTGGAATGTATTGGCTATTTTATGTACAACTTTCAATTTGTTAAGAAAACAAAAGTAAAACCATACTTGCGTATCTTTAGAGGCTGTAGCTAAATGAAGGAGTCAGTTCGTTCGAAAGCGCCGCCTGAGTGATCTGATTGACTTAAAGTCGTCATATTAAAGGTGTAGCTTTCTAAAGTGGTCGAACATTCATGTTATGCACCGGGACGACAACTATGGACTTTCAGGCGATTCTTAAAATCGACAAAAGCGGGCGTCCTGTCCGTTGGATTAGCAAAGAAACTGCAACTCATTTAGTGTGTACAAACAAAGTGTTGTGGGCGTTTGGCGATCAAACTGTGGCGATGCGCGGAGGCTATAATCGTCTAGGGGAGCGTTCAGTTGTCTACTTGTCTCCGATTATGGCGGTCGATGGTTCTGTCTCTAAACACGCCATAAACATCCCTTTGATGAACAAATATCTATTTCGTCGCGATCAACATACTTGTATGTACTGCGGACAACATTTCTCGCGATTATCGCTGACGCGTGACCATATTCACCCGCGGTCGCGAGGCGGCAAGGATGTGTGGACTAACGTTGTATCAGCATGTAAACCCTGCAATCAGCGCAAAGGAGCGAGAACGCCTGAAGAAGCAAACATGCCTCTGCTCGCCGTGCCCTTCAAGCCCACGTTTTCAGAACTTTTGTATCTTCAAAATCACAGTATTTTGGATGATCAGATGGCGTATCTTAGAAAGGGGTTCAAGCATTTAGCGGGCGACTTTGCAGTGAGTGTTCGATAAGGCTGTTTTAACTCATCGCACTGACGAGATAGAAAGACTATAATTGGCGCTATATCCATAGCGTTGAACAATTGAATGTCAAAATCCGACCCAAATAAGTCGCAAAATCCTCCTTCCCAATCGAAACATGACCCTCATGCGGCGAAAGAAGCCGAAAAGTATGCGCAGCCTATTGCGAGCAGAGAGCATATCTTAGATTTGCTTGAGCAAAGTGGCGAAGCATTAACACATCCGCAAATTGCTCATGTTCTTGAAATCTCAGATCCCGAGGGTTTTGAAGCCTTACGTCGTCGTTTGATCGCGATGAGCCGTGATGGTCAGTTAGTTTGTAATCGTCGACAGCAATATCAGCCAGCCGCTCGAGTCGATTTCTTGAAAGGAATCGTCATAGGGCATCGCGATGGTTTTGGCTTTGTGAAACTCGAGAAAGGCGGGGATGATCTACTGTTGTCAGCGAAACAAATGCAAAGTGTGTTTGACGGTGACAGAGTGCTTGTTCGGGTTGATCACGTTGATGCGAAAGGTCGCGGTCATGCTGTGATCATGGAGGTCATTGAACGCAATACAAAAGATGTTGTTGGGCGCATTTTCTTTGAAAGTGGTTTGTGTTTTGTTGAAGTCGAAAGTGTTCGAGAGACTCAACAGGTTGTGGTTGCTCAAGAAGACACCTTAGGTGCGAAGCATGGGCAATATGTTGTTGCTAAAATCTTGCATCAGCCATCTAAACGAGAACACGCGACGGGTGAAGTTACCGAAGTGCTCGGGGATCACTTAGCACCGGGTATGGAGATCGAGGTAGCGATTCGTTCTTATAATATTCCTCATGAATGGCCGGAAGATTTAATCGCTCAGATTGAATCGTTTACACCAGAGGTTAGCGAGGCCGATAAATCTGGACGCATTGATTTAAGGGATCTTCCTTTAGTTACTATCGACGGTGAAGACGCACGAGACTTTGACGACGCTGTGTATTGCGAGCGCCGCGACGAAGGTGGTTGGCGTCTATATGTCGCGATTGCAGACGTTAGTCATTACGTTAATGTTGATAGCCCCTTAGATCATGAAGCGAACAAGCGCGCGACATCGGTATATTTTCCAGATCATGTCGTACCGATGCTACCGGAGTTGCTATCTAACGGCCTATGCTCTTTGAATCCTAAAGTTGATCGTCTATGTATGGTCTGCGAAATGGAGTTGAGCCCAGAGGGTAAAGTAGAAAAGAGTTATTTCTACGAGGCTGTTATGCATAGTCATGCTCGCATGACCTATAACCAAGTCGGCACGATTTTGGATGAGCCTGATAGTGTTGAAGGAATCCAATTATGCGAAGACTTTGCCGAGCGTTTACCGCAGATTTATGACCTTTTCGAGTTGTACCAAGCTTTAAGAAAACGCCGAACAGAACGTGGCGCGATCGATTTTGAAACAGTTGAAACGCAAATTATCTTTGGTGAAGAGCGCAAAATCGATGCGATCGTTCCTCGTGAACGAAATGATGCACATAAGATCATTGAAGAATGCATGCTATGTGCGAATGTGGCGACAGCGGAATTTCTAATCGCTGAGAAATTGCCTGCCTTATACCGTGTTCACGAGGGGCCGGGTGAACAGAAGCTCGAAAACTTACGCGCCTTCCTAAACGAGCAGGGCTTATTTTTGGGTGGAGGAGAAACCCCCAAGCCTGCTGATTATCAAGTCTTGTTTGAGCAGATCGCTAATCGTCCTGACTTTAGCGTGATTCAAACAATGATGCTGCGTTCGATGAGCCAAGCGGTATACAGCCCAGAAGAGAAAGGGCATTTTGGCCTAGCATACGAACACTACGCGCATTTTACTTCTCCTATCCGGCGTTACCCAGATTTGCTTGTCCACCGAGCGATTAAGTCGGTGATTTTTAGTGATAGAAAAACGGATCGTGTTCGACGTCATCCCGATCAGAATGGTGCACAGAAGTTTCTATATGACTTTGAGCGCATGCTCAATTTGGGTGAGCACTGCTCGATGGCTGAGCGCCGCGCAGACGAGGCAACTCGTGACGTTACAAACTGGCTTAAATGTGAGTATTTACAGCAACATCTTGGCGAAACATTCGAGGGCTTAATTGCCGCAGTGACGGGATTTGGTTTCTTTGTCGAGCTAGCCGATTTGTATGTTGAAGGGCTTGTGCATGTGGCGAGCCTCGAAGGTGATTACTATCAGTTTGATCAGCAGAAACAACGTTTAACTGGTGAACGTTCAGGTAAACGCTTTGCGTTAGGCGATAAAGTTCTCGTGCAAGTTGCAGCGATTAACTTAGAAGAACGCAAGATTGATCTTATTTTGGTGAGTCAAGGTAAGAGTGCCAAAGCTAGACGTGGCAAACGTACCGAAGATCGCCGAGATAAAAGTTCTCATCGTGGTAAAGGTGGTGCATCTCGACGCGGTGAGGCTGGTTTGTATGAGTCGAAAAGCGCTGGTGCCGGAAAACGTAAAGACCGTATAAGTGGTCATGAGAATTCGGGTAAACGCACTAAAAAATCTAACTCGGAGGCTCATCCTAAGTCTGCCAAACCATCCTTAAGTGGTAAGAAAATGGGCGGCAAGGATAAACTTAAATCGAAGAAAAAGGCGAAGCCTTTGAAAGTGGGGCAGGACCTGAATGCACCGAGTTTACCGAGCAATAAAGAAGTAGGTTTGCATGATGATGCGGCGCCGAGGCGTCGTGCGAAGCTAAGGCCTGTTGCGCAACCTAGAAAACGGAAAGTACAACCTGATGAGTAAGTTAGATACAGTTTTTGGTCTGCATGCGGTTGAGTCGCTGCTTGAAAAAGAAGCTGACAGCGTAAAGAGCCTTCTAGTGATGCAAGGGCGCGAGGATAAGCGCTTGCAGCGCGTGTTATCTCTTGCTGATAAGTCAGGAATTTCTTATAAGCTTTGCCCTCGAAGAGAACTTGATGATCTTGTGCGTGGTCGTCACCAAGGTATTGTCGCGCTTGTCGAGCCGAGTAAAGAACTTAATGACAACGATCTTGAAGTGTTGCTCGATGGCTTAGACGAGCCTCCGTTTTTATTGATCTTAGACTCAGTGACAGATCCGCATAATCTTGGCGCTTGCTTGCGCTCTGCTGATGCGGCAGGTGCACATGCTGTCATTACACCAAAAGATAAATCTGCACCTTTAAATGCTGTAGCGAAAAACGTTGCTTCGGGTGCTGCGGAACATGTGCCTTTGATTCGAGTGACTAATTTGGCGAGGAGCATGCGATCCTTGCAAGATCGTGGAATCTGGATAACCGGCGCTGCAGGTGAGGGCGCTTCGGATATTTATCAAACTGATTTTAATGGTCCAACCGCTATTGCTATGGGGGCCGAGGGAAGTGGCTTGCGCCGTCTCACGCGTGAACACTGCGATCAGCTGACAAAAATTCCGATGGCGGGCTCGGTAAGTAGTCTCAATGTCTCTGTGGCAACCGGTGTTTTCCTGTTTGAGGCGATGCGTCAAAGATCCTCTAACAAGTCATAAATTAGCGTCTATAGTTCATGCAATCTTTCAAATAAGGATTGCTTTTGAATGCTTCGACTACTGTTCCTTCTTCTATTTTCAACAAGCGCAATCGGCAGCACTGTTTCGGATATTAGTGCTGCTGCCGGTGAAACGACGAATCATGCCGCGAGCAATATAAAAGATTGGTATAGCGATGCGACGAATACTGCGCTGTTCAGTATTGGTGAGGCAGATATTACCGTTATTGATTTGGTGTGGGTAGTTGTCGTTCTGGTTGGGGCTTTTACCTTTTCATCCTTACTGCGTCGCTTCTTAAACCGCCTTACCGTTAAACATGAAAGCTTCTCAGTGTCAGGCATGTTTACGCTTGGCCGATTATTGCACTACCTGATTTTACTCATTGCCGTATTTTTGTGTTTTGCCTTACTGGGCATTGATTTTACGAAGTTAGCGATTGTCGCAGGTGCTTTGAGTGTCGGTGTTGGCTTTGGCTTGCAGTCTATCTTTAACAACTTTATTTCTGGTTTGATTCTACTGTTCGAGAGGCCAATAAAGGTTGGAGATTTAATTGAACTCGACTCGGGTACGCGAGGCAGAGTCAAAGCAATAAATGTTCGAAGTACTCAAATCACGACGTGGGATAACATTGATTTACTTGTCCCTAATTCGGAATTTATTTCAGGGAGAGTGATCAACTATACCTTGAGTGATGACGTGCGCCGTCTGCATATCCCTTTTGGTGTCGCTTATGGTTCTGATAAGGAAATTGTTAAACGCGCTGCTATTGAAGCTTCGCTCGAGCTGTCATGCACCATTAATCACGGGGCACACAAGCCAGATGTGTGGTTGATCAATTTTGGCGACAGTTCATTAGATTTTGAGTTAATTGTTTGGGTAAATGGAAATGAATTGCCTATCGATAAGCACCCAATTGGTATGTATTTGTGGGAGATCGAAACCAAACTCAGTGAGTACGAGATTGAAATACCATTTCCTCAACGTGATTTGCGTTTGCGTTCGATAGATAAAGAAGTTGTCAATGCGATACCAGAACGATCGCTGTGAGCTTAAAAATAGATAAGCACGCTATCGGTTTACTGGATAGCGTGCTGTACAGGCTACTTCAACAAGTTTAAAAGCGCGTCTGCAGTTGCGTGCGAAGATCCCGGGTTTTGGCCTGTCACTAGCAAACCATCCACTTCAATGTGTTCTTGCCAGTTTTCTTTCGCCGAGTATATACCGCCATTTGCTTTGAGCATTTCTTCTACAGAAAATGGTACGACCTCACTTAGCTCTACTGCTGCCTCTTCGCTATCAGAAAACCCCGTCACTTTTCGACCAGACACAATGTATTGTCCAGATTCATCTTTGGTTGATTTAAAAACAGCGGGGCCATGGCATACGGCGCCAATAGGTTTCTCTTGATTCCAGAATGTTTCAATCAAAGAAATCGATTTCTCGTCATTGGCGAGATCCCATAAAGGGCCGTGGCCGCCTGGATAAAAAATCGCATCAAAGTTTTCTGCATCCATATCGGTCAATACTTGAGTGTTAGCGATGAGTTCTTGTATGCCTTCGTCTTGATAATAACGCTCAGTTGTTTCGGTTTGTGCTTCTGGATTAGTGCTGCTCGGATCAATCGGCGCTGCCCCGCCTTTAGGTGACGCGATAACGATATCAGCGCCAGCATCTTTGAATGTGTAGTACGGGGTTGTGAACTCTTCTAGCCAAAGCCCTGTTGCATGACCCGTTTCGCCGAGTTGTGAATGTGATGTTAAAACCATTAGTACGCGCATCAATAAGTCTCCTGACAAATGAATATGTTTTCGAGCTTGAGATTAGGGTAGTCTTTGAAATAAGAGAAATTTAATGATTGCATATCAGGCATAAGAAATTTGGATATCAGAAATAAAGATATAAATCTTTTAGTGACATTTCACGCGGTATATCAAGAGTTGAATGTATCGAGAGCCGCTGAGCGTCTAGCTATTAGTCAGCCGGCTTTGAGCCAGCGTTTGAACAAACTAAGGTCAGAAATTGGTGACCCTTTGTTTGTAAAAACGCAGCGGGGTTTAACATCTACACCTAAAGCACACGAGTTAGCGCCAAAAATTGCACAGCTTGTCGATAAGCTTGAGGCTTTTTATTTGGATCTAGATGAGCAAGAGTTTCTTCATCGCACAGATCGGATTGTTATCTACAGTACGGACTATATGGAGCAGCGTTTATTGCCAACATTGCTCCCTTATGTTCAAGAACATGCGCCTAACTTAAGTCTAGTATTCAAAAATACAATGGGGCGTTTGCCTCGATCAGAACTAGAGAATGGCTTGTGTGATATTGCGATTGCGGGGTTTTATTCTGATTTGCCTGATTCATTTCGAACTCAGTACTTAGATACTGAGACGTTCAAAGTGTTGGTTGATCGCTCAAATAGTATTGTGGGTGATCAGCTTGATTTAGAAAGTTATTTGCGTTGTCACCATTTGGTCACGACTTTAACGGGAGATTTAAACGGGAATATCGATAAAGCCTTAAAACGTATGGGTAAAAAGAGAAATGTGATTGCAGGAGTATCGAGTTTCTTATCTCCGGCAAGTGTGGTCGTGCATTCCGATTTAGTGGTGACTTGTTTGGGTACGATCGCAGAAAAGGCATGTAAGTTATACCCTTCACTGCAAGTACACTCTTTGCCTTTGCCAGATCAATCAATTCGGATTAATCAGATATGGCATGAGCGCACTCAAAATGATCCCTTGCGCCAATGGTTAAGAGCTCAGATCAAAGACTTGATTTGATCTGAGCTCATTGAAGGTGAAGTCGATAAGTTGTGAGCGCGAATTCCATTGTTCAACTGATCTTATGATTTTTTTGTACTCAGTATTTCGCGATATTTTTGCATGATAATTAGCATCACAATACTCGCTAGGCGCTCGTATATATCGCTCATATGCGCTTTATTTGGAAGGTTGTCACGTAATACGTTTTGAATGGTTTTAAAGCGATCTGAGCCTGCGTGTTGATCTTGTTCTAGTGTTTGCATAACCAGCTTCATGATCGTCCCATAATCATCGCCCCCTAAGTCATGCATAATGTTGTTTGCATGTACTTCGAGTTCATTCGTAGACATCGACTTTAAAGCTGCTACGAGCTCTTTTTCATTGAGTTTAATGATGTCGTGATGAGAGAGTGTGGTCATAGTGGTCTCTATTTTTCTGCGCTTTTAAAGGTGCTGTTGTTAGGCGATCTGAGTAATGCTTTGGAACTTGCCTTGCTCGTTAAATTGAATAGCGAATGTTCCACTGATTCCATCATGTGTGGTGAAAGAGCTTAGGATATTGGCTGGAAATTGCACGCTACGGCCATCGCGAGACATAGCCCGAACAAGCTGCGACTCTCCTCGGTAGAGCCTGAGCCATTCCTCTCTTGATATGCGTAAATCAACAATAATCTGCTGCATGTCGTGCGTGATATAGGCTAAACGTGTTTTACGAACCAGTATCGTTCCCAGAATAATAGTACTTTTTCAGGGTATTTTGTTCGGCCTAGGCTGCCGTTATAGCGAGCGAGTGCTCGAATTAGATTACCTTTTTCTCGGTTAATGTAATGCTTAAGTATTGTGCATCCATAGCGTAAGTTAGTGGCTGTATCCATGAGGTTGTCTTCGGTTCGACCAATTTCATTTTTCCAGAATGGCATGACCTGCATTAGGCCTTGAGCACCCACGACGGAGATAGCAAAACGCTTGAATAAGCTCTCGACATGAATCACTGATAGAACGAGTTCGGGTTCAAGCCCTGCGCGCTTTGCTTCAGAGTGCACGAGCTTCAGAAAATCAACACGCTCTTTTGGGTCTTTGATGTAACGTTTTAACCTGCTCGACATATCGACTAGCCAAACTTCCGCGTCAAAGCGATCATCAAAGCTTGATGCATCGGTGACTGCTTCTTGTAATAGCTTGGTTAGTTCGGTATCGGGTTCTTGTATGGCCCAACCAAGAACGGGCAGCCATAGTAAAATGGCCGCCAGAACAATGCGATAAATGCGATATAAAGCTTGTTTATGCAAGACCAAGCCTATTACAAATTTCCTCTACTGCACTATCGACAGAGAATTCTTGGTTTTCAGCATCTGAACGGCCTTTATATTCGAGTGTGCCGTTCTTCAGACCTCGATCACTGATCACTACGCGATGCGGAATACCTATCAATTCCATGTCAGCGAACTTGAAGCCTGGGCGCTCGTTTCTATCGTCCATTAGCACATCGATACCTTTGGCTTTAAGCGCTTCATACAGCTCTTCAGTTTTTTCTGCGACAGCTTCGGATTTATGCATATTTAAAGGCACGAGGGCGAGATCAAAAGGCGCCATAGCTTGTGGCCAGATAATGCCATTGTCGTCGTTGTTTTGCTCGATTGCAGAGGCGACGATGCGTGAAACGCCAATGCCGTAGCACCCCATTTCCATAATTTTGGCTTTACCATTTTCATCGAGCACAGAAGCATTCATGGCTGAGCTGTATTTATCTCCAAGCTTGAAGATGTGTCCCACTTCGATGCCACGCTTAATAACGAGTGACCCTTTACCGTCAGGGCTTGCATCGCCTTCAACAACATTGCGAAGGTCTGCGATTGTGTTGAGTGCGACATCTCTTTCCCAATTAACGCCAGTTAAATGGAAACCTGTTTTGTTTGCGCCGCAGCAGAAATCTGAAAGATGCGCAGCACTGCGATCCACGACTGTTAATATGTCTAAACCGATAGGGCCTAGTGAACCAACTTTTGCATTTAGTTCTTTCTCGATACGTTCTTCCGGTGCAAATTGTAACGGAGATGCGACCCCTTCAATTTTTTCGGCTTTGATATCGTTCAGTTCGTGATCGCCACGTAGAACAAGCGCTACCAAAGGCGCTTCGGCATCGTCTTCGCCTTCAGGTGCTTCGCCTAGCACAATGAGCGTTTTCACGCATTGTTCTGCGCTGATATTAAGCGCTTCAGCTACTTCAGCAATTGTATTCTGTTCTGGTGTCGCAACCTCAGCCATATCCTGACTTGGCGCATTACGCTCTCCAGTAGGTGCTAGAGCTTCGGCCATTTCTATATTTGCGGCATAGCTGCTTTCTGTTGAGAAAGCGATGTCATCTTCGCCTGAACCAGCTAGCACATGGAATTCATGAGAAGAACTGCCACCAATGCTCCCTGAATCGGCTTGTACTGGACGAAAATCAAGGCCTAATCGCTCGAATATACGAACATATGCCGCATGCATTTGCTCGTAGGTCTCGTCTAATGATTCCTTGTTTACGTGAAACGAGTAAGCGTCTTTCATGACAAACTCGCGTGCGCGCATCACGCCAAAACGTGGGCGGCGCTCGTCACGGAATTTGGTTTGGATCTGATAAAAGTTAGCAGGTAGCTGTTTGTAGCTTTTTAGTTCATCGCGAATGATGTCAGTGATAACTTCTTCGTGCGTTGGGCCAAGGCAAAAATCGCGTTCGTGACGGTCTTTAATACGAAGTAATTCTCCTCCATATTGTTGCCAGCGCCCAGACTCTTCCCATAGTTCAGCTGGTTGAACAACTGGCATCAAAAGCTCTTGTGCACCTGCTCGATCCATTTCTTCTCGAACGATATGTTCGACCTTTCGTAGCACTCGCAAGCCCATGGGGAGCCAATTGTATAAACCAGATGCGAGTTTACGAATCAAACCTGCTCGCAGCATGAGTTGGTGGCTAATAACTTCAGCGTCAGATGGGGTTTCTTTTTGAGTTGCGATAAGGAATCGGCTAGCGCGCATTTGCTGTGATTGTCCTGTAGTAGAGATAGTCAGTTAACGTGATCAAGTATTGCCATGTATGAGAGGGCAGGTGATCGTATTGCTCAATGGCGCTTATTTTAAAGAGCCTGAGACTAATCGTATAGTCTAAGTTTGAATAACAAGAGAACATTTAATATGGCCTTACAAGCAGAAGAAGTTCAAAGCTTGATTCGCGCATGGATCCCCATGGCTGAAGAAATTGATTTGCGCGTAGAAACGATTGAAGAGGGATTCTCAAGAATTCGTATCCCATTTGACGACAAAAATAAGCGCCCTGGTGGGAGTGTATCCGGCCCAGTTCTAATGGCTGCTGGTGATACCGCGATGTATGTCGCGATTTTAGGTTCTATGGGCAAGGTCGCGATGGCGGTTACGAGTAATTTGAATATTAACTTTATGCAGCGCCCAGGCGAGGAAGATATTATTGCTGAAGGTAAAATTCTAAAGTTAGGTAAATGTATCGCTTACTGTGAAGTTGATATTGTTACTTCGGAATCAAAAGAGCTAGTGGCCCATGTAACAGGGAGCTACGCATTACCGCCCAATTAACGGTACAGAAGGGTCGAGCGCTTCTTCATTGAATATGAATCGATTACGACCTTGATCTTTTGCTTCATACAACGCACTGTCTGCGCGTTTTACAAGGTCTGCGCGGTCTTGGTTTGGGTGAGGGTATGCCGTTGCACCGCCGATAGAACATGTGATTTGAACTTTCTTTTCATCATGCTCAAAGTGCAGTTCAGCTACTTTTCTGGTTAAACGTTCTGCGATTGTTGATGCGCCTTCTTCGCCAGTGTTAGGAAGTAATAATATAAACTCCTCACCGCCGTATCGTGCAACGCAATCTGCAGGGCGCATAAGTGTTTCTGACAAGCAGCTCGCGACTTTGATTAGAACTTCATCGCCAAAGATATGGCCATAGTTATCATTAATCTGTTTAAAGTAATCGAGATCTACCATCAATATGGATAGGCATGATTTCAAGCGAGCACCTCTTTGCCATTCTTTTTCAAACTCGGCATCGAAAAACATTCTGTTTTTGATTTGAGTGAGAGGGTCAGTGACGCTTAGTTTTTCAAGTTCTTTGGCGCGTTCTTCGGCAATAAGATTGTTTGAAATAGCTTGCCAATAATCATGCTCGGCTGATTTTGAGGCAATTAAAATATATCCCCATGACGTGACCATTAAGCCTGCATATAAGAGGTCATTAGCGTTTTGATTCCATAAGAAATAGATAATGCTTGGATAAAATAAAACGACTGGATAAAGTTTTCGAATGAGTGGAGAGATGCTTAAAGTGCTGGTTCCCCCCATTGCGAAGGCGGCTAGAACAATGAGCATCGGTGGCTCAATGTTCGTCAATTCGCTGTCATAGAAAATCCACGCGCTCATCAATCCCCAGTGCAACGCCGCAAGAAGAATGCTTGTTGTAAGCCACATCTCTAAGAAGTTGACGTTATGTTTGTCTACTTGTTTTCGTAGAAATAGATGGGTTAAGCGAGTGATAAATATTAAGACAATCAGACCGCTATTGATTTGGAAGAATAGAGGGCTTGATTCATGCAGATTAAGCGAGAACGCAATGGCAAACCAAACGATGGCATAAATAAAAATGCCTGGTTTTGCTCGATTTGCTAAATCATTGAATGCTTTTATACGTAGAACACTGTAATAATCTGTATCGCTCATTTGAAGAGCTATGCCTCGCTATTTTTATAATTTAGTGCTCAGCCGGTAATATTAGTGCACTTATCATGATGAGCTAAGCCCAACCGACTGATAGCGCTAAGTTTAGCATAGGCTACTAATTCGGCTGATAAGAATGGTAGATATGTGATCATGTTGGCTTGTGGTACGATTTTTCTACAATGCATTGAGGGTAGTTTCAGTGTTTCGTTTGTTGATTCCAGTGATTGTTTTGATTGCAATCATCCTATTTGTGAAAGCTTATAATTCGGGTTCTCCTCAACGAAGAAAGAAGCTTGTTTTTGGCTTTTTGTTTAGCGTGCTATTTGCTGGTGTGTTGTTTTTGACATTAACCGGTCGACTGCATTACATCGCTGCGGTTGTGACAGGTTTAATCCCTTTTGCTCGACGTATTTATCCTTTACTGCGCTATGTGCCTGTTTTACGAAGGTTCGTGTCTGAAAGAAGGAAGGGAAAGCAAGATAAAGATGAGTCTGGTGACGAACTTAAAAAAGCGACGATTACCACGAGAGATGATGCGCTCAAGGTATTGGGATTAGCTGAAGGCGCGAGCAAGCAGGAAATTGTAGATGCGCATCGTAAGCTAATGCAGAAATGTCATCCTGATAGGGGAGGCAATGATTTCTTGGCTGCGCAACTAAATCAAGCCAAAGACATCTTATTATCTTAAAAAAGTTCTTGCTGAGGGTGTTCCGTTTTCTGGACTTTTAAGCGCAACTCTCCTTCTTTGACTTTGGCGGTCAGCACTTCGTTATGTTCCACTTGATCTGGCGATACAATCGCCTTTTTTTCATTGTTCAGTAGGACGCTATACCCTCGATCCATTGTTGCTAAAGGACTGACAAGATTAAGTTTGTTGGCAGCTAAGCTCAGTTGATGCTCTTGTTGGGACATAACTCTTTGTATTATGTCGGAGAGTTTTTGAGAAAGATGCTGGGTCTTGTGCTTAGCTTGAGCGAGTTGCAACTTCGGGTGGAATCGCTCTAGTCGCCCCTCTATTTTGCTTATCGATACTGCATTGTTTTGAATTTTCGTTTGCGCGGCTTGATGTAAGCGACCAACCAAATTTTCTGCGTGTAATCGTTTTTGGGCGAGTAAGTAACTCGGACTTTGCAGTCGATTACGATGCGTATTCAAGATCTGCTGAGATTGGTGAAGTTTGTTTCGCAACAAAAACTGTAATCGACGATGTTGATCATCTAATTTTTGGGTGAGCTCATACTGATCTGGTGTGATGTATTCTGCCGCAGCAGAAGGTGTGGGGGCGCGCATGTCTGCAACCATATCGGCAATGGATACATCGACTTCGTGCCCAACCGCACTCACAATTGGCAATGCACTATCAAAGATTGCACGAGCAACAACTTCTTCATTGAATGCCCATAAGTCTTCTAAAGAGCCACCTCCACGGCCTACGATCAATACATCTGCAATCTGTTTATCATTTGCGAGTTGGATTGCTTTTGCGATTTCTTGTGCAGCGCCTTCGCCTTGCACTTTGACAGGGATTAATATTATTTCCAATCCTGGAAAGCGGCGCTTCGTAACGTGGATGATGTCGTGTATGACGGCTCCCGAACGAGATGTAATGACACAAACGCGCTTAGCCATTTGAGGAATTGGTTTTTTATGCTGTCTGTCAAAAAGACCTTCTTGATTTAGCTTAAGCTTCAAAGCGTCAAATGCGGCTTGAAGTGCGCCGAGCCCAGCTGGCTCCATGCTATCGACGATCAGTTGATAATCGCCGCGACCTTCATATAGGCTGAGTTTCCCACGAACAATAACTTCATCACCGTCTTTTGGTTGGAAGCGTAGTCGTTGATTGGCACCGCGAAACATGGCACAGCGAATTTGCGCTTTTTGGTCTTTTAAAGAAAAGTACCAATGGCCTGAACTTGGTCTTGCAAGGCCGCTAAGCTCACCGCTTACCCATACTTGTGCGTAACTGACTTCAAGCATTCGTTTAACTTGGCGATTCAGTTCTGAGACGCTAAGTGCGGTCGGTTTATTGTTGGTGGCTTCTTGAGGGAGCATAGCGGGCTTATGTTGACCAGTTGGTTATGAAAAGTCTATATAAATTAGTGATTTACAGCAAGTTGCTAGGGCGACTATAATAAACCGCTTTTCTCGGCAAGGCTAAGGAATCCTCCCTATGTTGCGAATAGCTCAAGACGCATTAACTTTTGACGACGTCCTACTCATTCCTGGGTATTCGGAAGTCCTTCCCAACCAAGTGTCGCTCAAAACTCGACTCACTCGTAATATCGACCTCAATATCCCTTTATTGTCCGCGGCGATGGATACTGTTACCGAAGCGAATCTCGCGATTGCGATGGCTCAGGAAGGTGGTATCGGGATTGTTCACAAAAATATGACCGTTGAGGAACAAGCTGCAACGGTAAAAGCCGTTAAAAAATTCGAAAGTGGCGTGGTGAAAGACCCCATTACTGTATCGCCTCATAATACTGTCCGCGAAGTATTAGAGATTACTGCAGCAAACAAAATCTCAGGCCTCCCAGTTGTCGATGGCAAGGACTTACTTGGAATTGTAACTGGACGCGATATTCGTTTTGAAAGCCGTCTAGATACTAAAGTGTCAGAAATCATGACGCCGAAAGAACGATTGGTGACTGTGAAAGAAGGCGAGACAAGTGATGCCATTAAAGATATGTTGCATAAAAATCGTATCGAAAAGGTTTTGGTTGTTAATGACGACTTTGAATTAAAAGGGCTTGTCACGGTTAAAGACATTCAAAAGTCTCAAGATTATCCAAACGCAAGCAAAGATGAGTATGGCCAGCTTCGTGTTGGTGCTGCTGTTGGTACGGGTGAAGGGACAGAAGAGCGTGTTGCTGCGCTCGTTGCAGCAGGTGTCGACGTGATTGTAGTCGATACCGCACACGGTCATTCGAAGGGCGTGCTTGATCGTGTCCGTTGGGTAAAAGATAACTACCCTCAAGTTGACGTTATTGGCGGTAATATTGCGACGGCAGAGGCTGCAATTGCCTTAGCTGAAGCGGGCGCCGATGCTGTGAAAGTCGGGATTGGCCCTGGTTCGATTTGTACCACTCGAATTGTTGCAGGTATTGGCGTTCCTCAAATTTCTGCCATTGCAAACGTGGCTGAAGCCCTGCAACCACTTGGTATTCCGCTTATCGCAGATGGGGGTATTCGTTTTTCTGGTGATGTGGCAAAAGCGATTGTTGCTGGAGCTAGCACGATCATGATTGGCAGTTTGTTGGCTGGTACTGATGAGGCGCCTGGTGAGATTGAGTTATATCAAGGTCGTAGCTACAAAGCATATCGTGGCATGGGCTCATTAGGTGCAATGGGACAAGCTCAAGGTTCGAGCGATCGTTATTTCCAAGACGCGAAATCTGGTGTCGACAAACTCGTGCCAGAAGGTATTGAAGGACGAGTTGCGTGTAAGGGACCAATGACTGCTATTATCCATCAACTTATGGGCGGTTTGCGTTCTAGTATGGGGTATACAGGCAGCGCGGATATTGAAGAAATGCGCACTAAACCTGAATTTACAAAGATTACTGCAGCAGGGATGAAGGAAAGTCATGTTCATGATGTAACAATTACCAAGGAAGCGCCTAACTACCGCGTCGGTTGATAAGTAGAGTGAAGTTTTAAGTAACAACAATCGGGAGTCAGCGGCTCCCGATTGTTTTTTAAGGTATTAAAAAGTATGTCTAGTTCTGAATCTGTATCGCAAAACATTCATGCACATCGTGTGCTTATTTTAGATTTTGGTTCTCAATACACTCAGCTTATTGCTCGTCGTGTTCGTGAAATTGGTGTGTTTTGTGAGATTCGCGCATTTGATATGAGCGACGAAGAGATCAAAGAGTATCAGCCTAAAGCGATTATTCTCGCAGGTGGTCCTGAGTCTGTAACCGGCGATAACACCCCTAGAGCCCCGCAAGCTGTGTTTGACTTAGGTGTACCGGTTCTTGGTATTTGCTATGGCATGCAAACCATGGCGGAACAATTAGGTGGTCGTGTTGAAAGCTCAGAAGTTCGCGAATTTGGTTATGCACAAATTGAAGTAGTAGGTAATAGCCGTTTGTTTGCTGATGTACGCGATCATCTTGGTGAGAATGGTGAGTCTCTACTTGATGTTTGGATGAGCCATGGCGATAAAGTTGTAGAAATCCCAGAAGGCTTTGAGTTGATGGCGCTAACGCCTTCTTGCCCTGTTGCGGGGATGTGCGATGAATCTCGCAATTTCTTCGGGGTACAGTTCCACCCAGAAGTAACGCATACTCTTCAAGGTAAGCGTATTTTAGAACACTTTGTGCTCGAGATTGCGCAGTGTGATGCGCTTTGGACGCCAAGCAAAATTGTAGCGGATGCAATTGAGACGATTAGAGAGCAAGTGGGTAGTGATCACGTGTTGCTTGGTTTATCGGGTGGTGTTGATTCATCTGTTGTCGCTGCTTTATTGCACAAGGCGATTGGCGATCAATTGACCTGTGTGTTCGTTGATAATGGCTTGTTGCGTTTGCACGAGGGCGATCAAGTCATGCAAATGTTCGCGAAAAACATGGGCGTTAAAGTGATTCGCGCAGACGCGGCTGATTTATTCTTAAGTCGCCTCGAGGGCGCATCAGACCCAGAAGATAAGCGCAAGATTATTGGTAACACGTTCATCGAAGTGTTCGATGAAGAGTCAGCCAAAATCGAGAATGTTAAGTGGTTGGCGCAAGGCACTATTTATCCTGACGTTATCGAATCTGCAGCATCGAAGACAGGCAAAGCACATGTTATTAAGTCGCACCACAACGTAGGTGGCTTGCCAGAAGACATGAAGCTCAAACTTGTAGAGCCATTGCGTGAGCTGTTCAAAGATGAGGTGCGTAAGATTGGTCTCGAATTGGGCTTGCCTTACGACATGGTTTATCGTCATCCCTTCCCAGGCCCGGGTTTAGGTGTTCGTATTTTGGGTGAAGTCAAAAAAGAGTACGCGGATTTATTGCGTCTTGCGGACAATATCTTTATTGAAGAATTACACCGTCACGACTTGTACCACAAAACAAGCCAAGCCTTTGCAGTATTCCTACCAGTGAAATCTGTAGGTGTTGTTGGAGATGCGCGTCGTTATGAATACGTGATTGCGCTTCGGGCAGTAGAAACAATTGATTTCATGACCGCGCGATGGGCTCACTTGCCGTATGAGTTTTTAGAGTTAGTTTCTAATCGAATTATTAACGAAATCTCTGGTGTGTCGCGCGTGACTTATGATATTTCGTCTAAGCCACCTGCAACAATTGAGTGGGAATAATTCGTTATTCAGATCAACTAGAAAGATACTCATCATGAAAAAAGACGATGTTTTCTGGATGCAAAAGGCCTTGGCTCTGGCCGAGCAAGCTGCTGGAAATCAGGAAGTTCCTGTAGGGGCTGTTGTTGTCATAGATGATGAGATTGTAGGGCAGGGTTGCAATGCGCCAATTGGCAGTTGCGACCCGACAGCCCATGCAGAAGTTCTGGCAATTAGGGATGCCTGCGAACGTGTTGGTAATTATCGACTCCCTGAAGCGACCCTATATGTCACCATAGAGCCATGCACCATGTGCACCGGAGCGATTGTTCATGCACGTTTAAAGCGCGTCGTGTTTGGTGCTATTGAGCCAAAAGCTGGAGCGGTTGTTAGTCAGAATCAATTGTTAGATCACCCCGCGATGAATACTTCTGTTGAGGTGACACAGGGAGTGTTAGCCGAAGAGTCGAGTCGTCTTATTTCTTCATTTTTTGCTTTGCGTCGCGAAAAAAAGAAAGCTCTTAAGCAAGCTGCGAAGTCTTAGATATACTTTTATTAAGCTAGAAGTAAATAAACTCTGAATCTGTAAATTAAGTTGGAATTAAGGAAGAGCCATGAAGGTGTTGGTGACCGGAGGAGCTGGTTATATTGGAAGCCATGTTGTT
>NZ_LWGF01001121.1:0-1131 GCF_001635355.1 Oleiphilus sp. HI0125 | reverse complement strand
CCGCAGCAATCACACGATAATTTAATAACTGAAATGCGCGAACGGACTGACGCTTAGGATCTTTCTGACGCAATAGGTAATCCGTAATCTTACCTTCTTCATTCACCTCTAACTTATGGCAGAACAGCGTTGGAAAACCTAGCTTAGCCATAAACGGCATACCAAACTCGTAAAACGTGTCGGATAGGATAATCAATTGAAAACGTTGATTTAGCCATTCAACAAACTCTTTCGCGCCAGGCAAAGGATCAAGCGTATCGATGACTTCTTGAATCTCCTTAAGACCATAACCATGCTCATCTAATATACGAAGACGCTGCTGCATAAGCACATCGTAGTCGGGAATATCTCGCGTCGTTGCTTTTAACTCTTCAATTCCTGTTTTTTCAGCAAAGGCAATCCAAATTTCTGGGATCAATACCCCTTCAAGATCAAGACAAACTAATTCCACGGTTTAATACTCCGACTTATTCTTCATAAAAATTTGCGCGCCATTCTAACGAAAAGGCCTGCGCTTGCATATTGATAAATGATCGATAAAATCCAACGCTTTATAACTTTCCTGTAGGACAAGCCAACATGGGCATAGATTTCAGCAAACCAAAAACAGTTACTCCCGAAGCAATTGCTGAACTTAACGCTGAACTCGCAGAAATGTCGCCTCGCGCGATCTTAAAATTTGCGCTTTCAAACTTCAGCAACGCGGCGATCTCTTTCAGCGGAGCGGAGGATGTTGCACTCATTGAGCTGTCTCACAAATTGACTGATGACCTTAAGGTGTTCAGCCTTGATACAGGTCGCCTGCATCCAGAGACCTATCGCTTCATCGATCAAGTGCGAAAGCATTATGGCATCGATATTGAACTCATGGCACCGAATCAAGATAAACTAGAAGCATTCGTAAAAGAAAAAGGCCTGTTTAGTTTTTACGAAGATGGGCACAAAGAATGTTGTTCTATTCGAAAGGTTCGTCCACTGCGTAGAAAACTTGCCACCTTAGATGCATGGATCACAGGTCAACGAAAAGATCAGAGCCCTGGCACGCGATCAGAAGTTGCCGTAGTTGAACTAGATAACGCCAATGCCAAAGAAGGAGGAATTCTAGTTAAGTTCAATCCTTTAGCGAATTGG
>NZ_LWGF01001120.1:0-1393 GCF_001635355.1 Oleiphilus sp. HI0125 | reverse complement strand
GTTAAATGCGTCAGGCATTGCCTTTGTCGCATGTTTGGTTCCAATGATGTTCTGGCTTGGTGCCGCTACAGTAGCTTTGGTGACTTTGCGTCACGGCACATCTAAGGGACTCAATGTATTCGCATGGGCGATGGCCCCCGCGTTGGGGTGGTGGCTCGGATTGCAAGATCCAACAGCACTTGTTGTAGTCATTCTTAGTTTTGCATTAGCGCAGATTTTGAGAGTGACTGTGGCAATGAATCGTACTTTGCTGTTTGGCTTCGGATTAAGCGTGTTAGTTGGTGTATTAACGCCGATTATTATGCCTGGAGCCTTAGATATGTTGCAGGTTGTTTCGGATGAGCTTCTGAAACAAATCGCAGTAGACTCGCAAATCGAAGTAAACGAAGAATTTCGTGCTTCGTTCCAAGATCTCATGATCGCGAGTTTCGCAGCATCATTTTATTTGATGAGCATTGGGTCATTGTTTTTGGCTCGGTCTTGGCAAGCAGCGTTGTACAACCCAGATGGTTGGCGAGAAGAATTTCATCAACTAAGAATGGGACCGATTGATATGGTAGTGATTGTCAGTGCCATGATGATTGGACCGAGTATCGGAATAGATGGCTATTTACTCGTATTTAGCGGTTTGGTTCCTGTGCTTGTCTGCGGTTTTACTTTAGTGCATGGTGTGATCGGCAAGAAAAATTTAGGCGGGCAATGGCTCATTGGTTTTTATGCCATGGTTCTTGTTTTGTTTCCCGCATCGTTGGCAATCATTGTATTTATGGCAATGGTCGATAGTGGTGCAGACTTTAGGTCAAGGATACAAGCTTCACCAAAGTCTGAGTGAAGCTACAAGAACTTAGTATTGTTCGCAAAAGAGACAATTCGATTTAATAGTNGAGGATAGCGAGATGGAAGTAATTCTACTCGAGAAAGTTGGTAAGCTAGGCGGTCTTGGCGACAAAGTGACAGTGAAGTCTGGCTTTGGTCGTAACTTCTTGATCCCTTACGGCAAGGCTGTTCCAGCAAATGCTGCGAACGTTGCTGAGTTTGAAGCTCGTCGTGCTGAGCTTGAAAAAGCAGCTGCTGAGAAACTTGCAGCAGCAGAAGCGCGTGCAGAAGAGCTTAACGGTAAGGCTGTAACGATCGTTTCTAAAGCTGGTGATGAAGGCAAGCTATTTGGTTCTATCGGTGTACGTGACGTTGCAGATGCAGTCACTGCTTCTGGCACTGAAGTAAGCAAGTCTGAAGTTCGTCTTCCAGAAGGTCCAATTCGTAACACTGGTGATTTCGAAGTTGATGTTCAGTTGCACAGCGATGTAACTGCAACAATCAATCTTTCAGTTGTTGCTGAATAAGACCTTACGCCGAAGCGCGTAACGTTCACAGAGTCCAATTTTAAGTTGGG
>NZ_LWGF01001119.1:0-564 GCF_001635355.1 Oleiphilus sp. HI0125 | reverse complement strand
TTAAAGGCGTTGAAGGGAATGATGTGGTGATTCAGGTGGATCAAGAAGAATACTTGTTCCCAGTTGAAGGCATTGAGAAAGCGAACATCGTACCGCAATTTGATTGATTAGGATTATTGGAGCAAACGACGCGATGAACAAAGAAATTCTGCTGGTTGTTGAGGCGGTCTCAAACGAAAAGGGCGTTGACAAAGAAGTCATTTTCGAAGCTATTGAGTTGGCATTGGCGACAGCAACTAAAAAGCGTTATGAAGACGAGGAAGAAGCCGATATTTTAGTGAATATCGATCGCAAGACGGGTGAATACGATACTTTTCGTCGCTGGTTAGTTGTGAGTAACGATGCAGTGCCTGCTTTAGGTACTGAGTTGACTATGGAAGAAGCGGAAGAAATTGATACAGCGCTTCAACCAGGTGATATTCACACAGAGCAGGTTGAGTCGATTGCTTTTGGTCGTATCGGTGCACAAGCTGCTAAGCAAATTATTGTTCAAAAAGTACGTGAAGCTGAACGCGAAAAAATCGTCGATGGCTATCGTGACCGTGTTGGAGAATTGGTTTCAGG
>NZ_LWGF01001118.1:0-807 GCF_001635355.1 Oleiphilus sp. HI0125 | reverse complement strand
CATCAAACCCCGAAACGTCGTCTTTCCATCTACGGTCGGCGACGATATCTAAGTCAGGATAAAGATGCGAGTTTAGCCCCGTTGTATTGGCGGAAGCGGATTGCACGTTTAAGCGACTCGCAATTAAGCTTTGATTATTGTTCAACGCTAAGGTTTGAGCACGTTCGTTACTCTCGGGGATGTAAGCTTGATCGACTTCTGGACGAATCAGGGTGGCCGGGCGTTCGCCTGTCAATTGCGCGAAGACGGTTTCGGCATCACGCAGGTTATTCTTTGCGGAAAGTAGATTGGCTTTGACGCGTGCGAGACGTCCTTTCATTTGGGTCAAATCAGCTTTGTTAGAAACGCCTTGTTTCTTTCGTGCACTAACAAGTTCAAAAGTTTCTTCGTGCCGCTTTAAATTCTCTTCTGATAAGCGCACGACATCGCGTGCATTTAAAACATCGGTATAGGCTTTAGCGATCGATAGAGAAGTTTGTTCTGCTTGCGCCAAGGCTTGGTAATAACTTGCTTGCATCGCGAAGTCAGCGCGATCATGTTCGCTCACATTCGCAAAGCCGCGAAATACAGGAATAGTGAGCTGTAACTTTGCTTGGGTTCGCGTTTTATTGGTTTCGCCAACGCCTTGTCGATCGAGATCTTCTTTCCCTGTGTCAGCGCTTAAATCTAAGCTTGGTAGAAAGTTTCCTTGCGCAGCGCCTAAGTCTTCTCGCGATGCGTAGTAGCTTTGCAGAGCGACCGACATTTCAGGATTACTTTGTAGTGCTTCGAAGGTTGTTTCTTCTAAGGTTTTAGAGTGAGCCAGAG
>NZ_LWGF01001117.1:0-900 GCF_001635355.1 Oleiphilus sp. HI0125 | reverse complement strand
TGGTCCGAGAACAATCCCTTCTTCAAGCAAGCTATCGCTCAAGGGCATTGAACCAGGCGCTTCACTACCAATATTCGCATGATGAGCGCGATTCACAACAAAGCCATGCAAAACATCAGATAGGAACAATGGTGCAATCATCGTTACATCTGGCAGATGCGTCCCACCCTTGAACGGATCATTCACTACGACCATGTCACCTTCTGACCAATCGAACATAGCAACGAGATCCTTCATGGCATACGCCATACTCCCAAGATGCACAGGAATATGCGCTGCCTGAGCTAAAATACGGCCCTCACTATCAAATAACGCACAAGAGAAATCGAGACGATCTTTGATGTTTGGTGACAATGCACTTCGTTGTAAGACAAAGCCCATTTCTTCACAGATCGTGTTCAATTTTCCAGAAAAAATAGCTAATTCAATTCCACTTATTTTCTCTTGCATTAATAACTCCACATTACTATTAGTTCGCGCCCGCAAATAAAGCACGAGAATACTTTGTCTTTGCTACACTTGATTCAGACGCAACTATAAATGAAAACGAACAAAACAATCATTAAACACATGATTGATTGAGAAATAACAAGATACACATGACAGATAATGCAGTAATGAATACTTATGGGAAGCTTGCCGTTTCTTTCGAGAATGGAGACGGCAGCTGGTTGTTTGATACCGATGGAAACAAATACTTCGATACATTTACCGGCGTCGCTGTAAGTGGGCTCGGACATTCCAATCCAGCCGTCGCCAAGGCAATTAAGCAACAATGTACCCGCCTACTTCATAGTTCGAATATCTTTCATTCAAAGCTTCAACAACAATTGTCTCAGAAGCTTTGCGAACTATCGGGATTGAACAAAGTATTTCTGTGCAACTCGGGTCTCGAAGCAA
>NZ_LWGF01001116.1:0-1126 GCF_001635355.1 Oleiphilus sp. HI0125 | reverse complement strand
GCAGTGAGCTTGCGTAAGAAAAACTCACTTTCTCAAGAAGAACTCGATAATCGTCGAACTGAGCTGACAAAATCTATCTCGGACGCGGCTGCATTAGAAGCGGCGGTAGATGGTGCTGCGACCATCTTAAGCTATACGAAAATCAAAGCACCGATTGATGGTCGTGCCTCGAATGCTTTTGTAAAAGAGGGTACTTGGATTACTCAAGGTCGCACCGAGTTGACTGAGCTTGTTTCGACAGATCGTTATCATGCATATTTCGACGTTGATGAGTCGACATATCTCGAGCTTAAAGCACTGAGTGCTAGCAAACTCGATAACGTGGTATTGATGGGTATAGGCACAGCTTTCGAGTTCCCATTCCAAGGATATATCGATTTTGTCGACAACAAAATTGATATCACCACAGGTACAATTCGCCTACGTGCAGTATTCGAAGACAAACAACAAGTACTTACGGCCGGTTTGTTTGTACGTTTGATGGTGCGTGTGGAAGATCCAAAAGAGACTGTGCTAGTTAAAGAAACCGCTATCGCGACTGACTTGAACTCTAAGTACGTTCTAGTGGTTGATGAAAATAATATGTCTCAGTATCGCCCGATTCAAACGGGTCTGCGCTATGGCTCTCTGCGTGCAGTTAGTGGTTTAGCGCCAGATGAAACAATTATTGTTTCAGGATTACAGCGTGTTTTCCCAGGGATGCCTGTTGCGCCTGAGAATGTCAAAATGGTGGACGCTGCTTTCTTGGAAGAGCTGAAGAAAGAGCAAACTGCTCTCGTTAGCCAATAAAGAACGCTTAGGAGTCGCTATGAATTTTTCGCAGTTCTTTATTGTTCGTCCTATTTTCGCAAGCGTTCTGTCGCTTCTGATTTTTATTGCCGGTTTGATTGCAGTATTTCAACTTCCGATTACCGAATATCCTGAAGTTGTTCCACCAACTGTCGTGGTCAATGCAAGCTATCCTGGTGCAAATCCAGAAACGATGGCTGAAACCGTTGCAACGCCTTTAGAGCAAGCCATCAATGGTGTTGAAGGCATGCTGTACATGGCTTCGCAAGCAACATCTGATGGGGCTTTATCTATCACAGTTACGTTTGAGCTAGGAACTAACGTCGATGACGCGCAG
>NZ_LWGF01001115.1:0-850 GCF_001635355.1 Oleiphilus sp. HI0125 | reverse complement strand
CTGTTGGGTTTATATAAACAATGGTCACTTGGCGGAACGGGTTTGTTGATAACAGGGAACGTGATGGTAGATGGTCATGCGATGACGGGACCAGGAGGCGTCGTACTAGACGCAAATGCGCCGCTTAAGCCTTTTAAACAATGGGCGCACATAGCGCAATTGAATGACACGAAAGCGTGGATGCAGATTAATCATCCTGGCCGACAGGTCTTTTCGGCTCTGAAAGGANAAGCCTTGAGTCCTTCAGATATTCAGGTTGATTTGGGTAAACGCTCAAATATGATCGCGAAACCTAAAGCGCTCACCAAGGCTGAGATTCACGACATTATTCAACGCTTTGCATTGACGGCAAGTCGCGCTGAAGAAACAGGTTTTTCGGGTGTGCAAATTCACGCCGCGCATGGCTACTTGATTTCTCAGTTCTTATCTCCGATAAGCAATAAACGACAAGACCAATGGGGCGGCAGTATAGAGAACCGTTCTCGTATGTTGCTTGAAACCGTGCGTGCGGTGCGTGCTGCTGTTTCTGATCAGTTTGCGGTGTCGGTTAAACTCAATTCCGCTGACTTTCAGCGTGGTGGCTTCTCTGAAGATGATGCACGCTATGTGATTGAACAGCTCAATAATGAAAAGATTGATTTAGTTGAGTTGTCTGGTGGTAGCTATGAAAGCCCTGCCATGCAAGGTCGTACAGCCGATGGACGAACACTTGCTCGTGAAGCTTACTTTTTAGAATTTGCCGAAGAGCTAAAACAAGTTGCCCAGATGCCATTAATGACGACAGGCGGTATTAAGCGCAAACCAGTGGCAGAATCGGTGCTTGAGGCGGGTATCGATATGATTGGTATCG
>NZ_LWGF01001114.1:0-1203 GCF_001635355.1 Oleiphilus sp. HI0125 | reverse complement strand
TGCGATCAACCTCGCTTACCTAGGTTTAGCGACTTTCGCCATTGTCGTATTCAAAGCGCAAATGCTTGCGATACACAATCGCTTGTTTGGACTAAATGCAACGGCATTGAGCACCAGTTATTTTAAGTTCCTTGCGAATTACAAAATCATGACCTTAATCTTCTGTGTCGCGCCATACTTAGCACTTAGATTTATGAATAGTTAAATTCATAAATAGCTAAAGGCATGCTACGCCAACAGATCTTTAACGAAGCTCGGTAACACTTCACCAGCCTTGCCTTGAATGGAGCGAGAGAAACTCGAATGCACGGCAGAGGGCTTTAGGTTGATCTCAATACTATCCGCACCTGCATGATTAGCGACTTCAACAAATCCCGCCGCAGGATATACATGACCTGAGGTACCGATCGATATAAAGGCATCGCATTGTTCAATCGCTTGATAAATCTCATCCATATACAAAGGCATTTCACCAAACCAAACAACATGCGGACGCATATGACCCATTGCGCCACAGTTTTCACATACTGAATTTGGTGTCGTATCGACGCGTGATTCCTGTACAGATTCACAAGACTGACAACGCTCCTTAAGCAACTCTCCGTGCATATGTAATACATTTTGAGAGCCTGCACGTTCATGCAGATCATCAATATTCTGAGTCACGAGTAAAAATGAATGGCCTGCTGACTGCATCGCACGTTCAAGACCTCTAATGCCCTGTGGGCTAGATTGGGCTTAATATTTGGCGAAAGTAAAAACTGACGACGCTGATTGTAGAACGATTGAACAAGTTCAGGATTGCGTGCAAAACCCTCTGGAGAGGCAACGTCTTCAATACGGTGTTCCTCCCACAATCCGTCACTCGCTCTAAAAGTTTGGATACCAGATTCTGCTGAGATACCAGCTCCCGTCAGTACAACGATAGATTTATACTTCATTCCAACTCCTTTCGTTTAAATAGGCGTTTGCTGAAATTAAGTTCTTTATCATGTGCCTAGCGCTTTAATGACGCTAGCCATACTCTTTTTTTCTCACTTAGTGACATTGCCGCATAGGCAGGACTCGTCGAAGGCATGACACCGCTATCAATGCCCTTATCGTTAAGATATTGCTTTCCCATGTGCTTAAAAAAAGTTTTTGCTGATGCTTGTCCGTTAAACAACACCAACGATAAGTCTGGGTGTCGTGCGATAAATGCAT
>NZ_LWGF01001113.1:0-1078 GCF_001635355.1 Oleiphilus sp. HI0125 | reverse complement strand
CCGCTACCTTATCGGCAATTCAAGAGCATGACCCAGCTCTTATCTTTTTAGCTGCGCCTAATAACCCGACAGGCAATGTGTTCTCTGAAGAAGACTTGCAGGCGATTATCGACGCCGCAAATGGCCTTGTTGTGCTTGATGAAGCCTACATGGCATTTACCGATAGTGACTTATTGTCTTACGTGTCGCGTTACCCAAATGTTGTTGTAATGCGAACCTTCTCGAAGGTCGGTTTAGCAGGTTTGCGTCTTGGCTTCATGGTGGGTAGCAGTAATTGGCTTAAAGAATTTGAGAAGCTTCGTTTGCCATACAATATCAATGTGTTAACACAGGCCAGCGCTAGTTTAGCTATCAAGCACTATGACAAACTAGCGGCTCAATGTGAGTTGCTTAAGACTGCTCGATCTGAGTTACTCGCTTCCTTGGCGGATATTGATGGTCTGGAAGTTTTCCCTAGCGAAGCGAATTTCGTGCTCGTGCGCTGCAGTAATGGTGGAGCACGAAGTGTTTTTGAAGCAATGAAGACTCAGGGCGTGCTCATAAAGTGTTTGGATGGAGGGCATCCTCTACTAGCTGAGTGTTTGCGATTAACGGTCGGTACTGTCCAGCAAAACGAAGAAATGATTGCGGCGCTTAAGAAAGCATTGGCTTAGGGATTTCGGAGGGCAAGAAATGATCGAACGTATTGAGTTAGAGAAATATTTAGCAGACCTTCTCAGTATCTCGAGTGTTCGAGACTATTGCCCAAATGGTCTTCAAGTCGAAGGTGCTAGCCAGATTTCAAAAATCGTCGGTGGTGTGACTGCGTCTCAAGATCTAATTGATGTTGCCATCAAAGAAAACGCCGATGCGATCTTGGTTCATCACGGTTACTTCTGGAAAGGTGAGTCAGAGGCTATTACGGGTATTAAGCGCAATCGAATTAAGGCCTTACTTGATCACGATATTAATCTATTTGCGTATCACCTTCCGTTAGATGTGCATCCTGCACTGGGCAATAATGCCGAGTTAGGTCGTTTGCTTGGTTTCGAAACCAGCGGCGGGATGGAACCAGATAATAAGTTTAGTGTTGGGTTAG
>NZ_LWGF01001112.1:0-1297 GCF_001635355.1 Oleiphilus sp. HI0125 | reverse complement strand
TATTCTCTCGATCGGCTTTCTTAATATCGCTCACGAGTGGCAAGGTCTGTCCAGGAATCATCTTGTGCTGATTATGCTGAGCATCAAGCACTAAGTTTTTAAGAGATTCTCGGACTGACTTCGCAACATCTTGCCCGCCTGAAATCTGCATTAATCCTTGTTGAATAAACGGAACGTATTTCTTAGCCTCAAATCCACTCTCGGGCTTTCGGCCAAATTGAATCAACGCATTTAAGGCTTGAAAGCCATTTTTTACTTGGTCGCTATCAATGCCATGCTTAACAGCTTCTAACTGCAAAAAGTCTAACCAACCCGAATTCAGCATTTCTTCGACAGCAACAGGTACGTCCCCATCAAGGAGATACACTATGCGTTGTTCTAATTCAGCACGAATATCTTCTAATCGATGTGCATTATCCGCTGCCGTAGCAACCCGCTCTACATTTTTCAGATACTGAGAATGCTGCTTGACCATTAGCGCATCGAGTTCAGTTTTAACCTCATCAATAACGCCCGAGTTTTCATTTAACTCCGTATTAATTCGTTCAAGCAACGCTGAAATTTTTTGATGCCCTACACGTCCCAAACGGTTGCCTCGTGCACCGAGTTTGGCAATACGATTAAGCACATCACGAAGAGGGCTATTTTGATCTTCAAAGAAAGTATCGTTTTCCAAAAGTTGGCGTAAAACTGGTATTTCTAATCGAAACAGATGTTGTTTGCCTTCAGAGCTAATACGCGGATTATTTTGTAATGATCCAAAGAAACGATCAATAACGTCTACTTGTCCTTGTTGCTCATGCGATAGAGCTTTCTCTTCATCTTCTCCAGTATTTAAGCTTTGAAGAACACGAGACAATAAGCTTAAGGCTTCACCCTCGCTATCAAGAGAACGTGTTGGGATTTGCTTCTGCGCAAGCCCTTCGTTCAACTCATTCGAACTAAAAGCTGAAACAGAATCATCAATTTGTGCGGTCTTCTTAGATGAGAAGCTACTCAAGATATTTCTAAAAATTGAAAAGGACTGAGCTTCTTTAATCTGTTCTTGGTCAACACCTGGCTCGACAGGAATTGATTTACCAGTAATGTTGCTAGCAGAAATATTACCTTGATCAACGCCAGCATGATTCAATGATTGCTGGCGATATCCAAAAGGCCTGTTAACTTGAGAGGACGAGGGCGATTGTTGAGAAGAGTTGCTTTCAGAAACAGAGTCGACAATAGGGCCACTTGTTTCTGAAGCGGGCTTTGCATTAGCAGACGCATTTGATGCAGTAGTCTGAGCTGAATCATTAAG
>NZ_LWGF01001111.1:0-24244 GCF_001635355.1 Oleiphilus sp. HI0125 | reverse complement strand
ATATCATCTAAATCCAGGTCATCTGCATCTGGCTCCGGTTCAGGTTCTGGCTCTGGCTCCGGTTCNGGTTCAGGTTCTGGCTCTGGCTCTGGCTCTGGTTCTGGTTCTGGCTCAAATGACAATTCTTCTGCAGAAGTGTCGTTTAACTCGTCCATCACTTCATCAGAGATAATTTCTTCTTCCGGCTCTTGCGCTGCTTTTTTCTTACGCACGAAGTAAATCAAGGTACCGAGTAATGCGACAATCGATGCGACACCCGCTGCAATAGCCGCCCACAGCATTTCATTACTTTTTTCATCCTCCATACCATGCGTAAAATCAGCCAATTTAGTTGATTCTTCACTCAAGTCTGGTGCAATGCTCTGCTCAGGTTCGACAGTCTCGCCTGGCTCATCAAGCCCTTCAACCGGCTCGACAGCTTCTTCTTCAACTGCGATGATTTTATTCGCTTCGCCCATTGGAATAGGGAAAGCCACTTCGAATACTTTAGGTTTTAAATTAATAGGCTCCCCAGCTTCATTGACGCCTCTCACTTTCACCGCCAACTTATAAACGCCATCACCCGCTTCGGGCATGATATTGATCGCCCAGCGCGCTTCATCTCCAATTCGTTCGACAGCTTTGATTAAGCTATTACCATCAGGAGATTTCACCTTTGCAAACACACTAGTCTCTTCCAACAATATATCAGTCGATAAAGCGCTAACCACTAGCCTATGCATGGGTTGCTCACCCCCAACCACAGACAATTCAAAATCAAATGGAGGACGCAAGGTCACTGTTTGTTCAAACCGTCGCTTAAATGTTTTTCCATCAACATCAACAGCGACAATATAAGTACCTTCGTTTTTCAATTTAGAGATTTGATCTCTAAACACACTGTCAGCACCGAGTTTCATGGCTCGACTGCCTGATTGCCCTACTTCATCAGTAACGCTCAAATCGACCTCTAAAATGGACAGAAAGTCGCTATCGATGATTAATTTACCCTCATCGAAGAAGCTGGCATTAACATCCAATACATCGCCTGCAAATACGTTACTTGGCAATGTCGGGACATCCATCTGCAAATTGCTCACAATCGTGACACGGCTATCCGGACCAACGTCCGCGTCAATCACCCACTCTCCCTCATCAGGCTGCGTGACGGTTATCAATTCGTAACCCGAGTCCTTGTACCAACGCACCTCTTCACTCGCACTGTTAGCGTCAAACTCTTCCATACCAGGCGCAATTAAGCGAACCGGCTTAGAATCAGAGTTGGTAAAGACCAAAGCAGTAAATTCTTCAATACTCGAATCTATAACAAAAGCATTCCCTTCAATTGGCACTTGCTCTTGTGGAACCGCTTTATCAAAGGCCTGCAAAAAGACACGATTAAGATCGTCAGAGGTTTCAGCTAAGGCCGACTGGCCGCCTGTTTTTACAGCTAGCTTATCCATGAGTGTTTTATCCGCATTACTAGATAACGCGACTGCATGAATTTTTGCGTCAGACTCGGCAATTCGGTTAAGCACTTCGCCCAGAATACGCTCACGTTCTGCTGTATTTTTTGCAGGATCTTTGTCAATGTCGACCATACCATCGGTCAGAAGAATAAAGTGAGTATTGCTGCTATCTGCCTCTAGGTCCGCTGATGCGGTCTCAAGCGCTTTTCCTATATTTGTATGCAGTGCAACAGAGTTGATTTCATTAGCTTTCGTTTTTGCCATGGCACGCCAATCAGCATCCACAGCCTGGTATTTCACGAGATTGTTGACCCACTGACCAAAGGTCCAAACACCTGCCTGACTCCCCTCAGGAACCAATTCAGTAAGCAAGTTGACGGCAGGAACACGAAGATTTTTCGGATCATTTTTCTTCATACTGCCAGATATATCGATAATTAATCGAACATCCGGCTGCACGCTTGAGTCAGCAAACGCATACCCCGAAGAAAGAATTAAGAGACTGGAAAACGCTACTGCTGCGTATTGACGCACTTTTCGCAGACGCAAAAAAAACATTAAAGCCACCCTAACTGCTCCTCGCGGAGTCAAAAATAAAATTCAGGAAATAACTTTAGGTATAGCAGAAAATACTATAAGAACAACGCGTAAGCACAAGTAAAGACTAAAGTATTCAGACTTTTATGAACAGATTATAATTACTTTTGAGTAAGGTATTGAAAGCGAGGTCGACGTACTCCGTCTAACTCGACATCCTCAGCAAACATTGCATAAGGTCGCACCCATAATCCATGCTCCCCATATAAAGCTCGGTATACAACAAGCTCTTCTTCTGTTTCTGAGTGTCGAGCCAAACCAATGACTTCGTAGCGTTGGCCTTTGTAATGCTCATAAATTCCCGGACGAATCATTCACCGTACCTCATACCTAATAAGCGTCGCGCGACAGACTCTAACAGCACCATCAGCACCATAAAACCAACCGCCGCCCCCATGACCGAAAACGATTGTTGAACAATATCCAATTGATTTTGAGCCAGCGCATAGGCAGCAACTAAAAAGGCCGGCGCAAGCCATAAACCATTTGCGATGATATTCATGGGCGTTAAAAGGGTTACTGCGATAACAATTCGAGTAACGCGACGCGTGCGACGCCATGTCCAATTTCGTGTCATACGCCAAACAACAATCAGCAAACCAACACTTGAGAGCAAATAAACAAGCCAGGCTACAATGTAAGAAGGTAAATCAATCAACACTATTTTTCCGTAGAGAATTCTTCAATAATGTACAGTTCAAGCTCTTCTTCCGCAACAGTATCTTCCGACACCACTCGACCAAGCGCTGACATCCCTTTTTTATGCACCGAATCAGCATCACCACTTACTAGAGGGTGCCAAGACGCCAAACCACGACCTTCTGATACCATACGATATGCACATGAACTCGGCAGCCAATCAAGCGCGTCCAAGTCTTCCTGAATCAGATCCAAACATTCTGGAACATGCTTTAACCTATCTCGATAGACAGTACACCGACAAGTTTCAAGATCTAACTTTCGACACGCGACAGATGTATAAAACACCTCGTCTGTCTCGTCATCTTGAAGCTTATGTAAGCAACACTTAGCACAGCCGTCACACAAGCTTTCCCACTCGCTAGACGTCATTTGAGTGAGCGTTTTTCGCTCCCAAAAAGGCTGTGTTAAATCCGAATTAGCCATTTAAAGAGTCGCGCGGAGCCATCGCCAAATTTTCCGCAGATTCGGAGTCAACTGGCGGCATTTGCAAATAAAATTCTTTTTCCGCAATCGCCTCTAATACCGTTGACGCGTCAGCTCTCGCCAGTTCTTTTTCCGGCGTCAAAATCAAATCCAAAACTTTAGTTGGCGCACCAAAAGCTTGCATCAAAGCTTCTGGCAACTTACTCACATCCTGTGAACGATCAACATATAAATACATTTCAGCACGCTTGCTGCTTTTATAAACAGAGCAAAAACGTTTTGTCGCATTTGTATAAGAAGTCATTCAATTACTCGTCATCAATCGTAGATAAATAGAAAACTAAACAGAACTCATAGCACTGTTGCAGCCAATTCGGTAAGTGGCTGACCTATTAAGTCAGAACGCCAGCCATTAATAAGATCAGGGAGATCTGGATTTTGATCACGCCAATAGTGAATCACCCATGCCTCGATCTGTTTTCTGCCCGCAATCAAGGCTGGGTCTATATTTGCCGTCGCGGCTTGCTTTGCTACAAGCGATTTCATCTTCTTATAAAACTCTAGTTCTTTTCCTTTAATGGGTTTCGCTATTGGCGTAAACCCTTCAGGAACAACTTCTTGCTCGTTAGAAATCAAAGCAATTGCATCAAGACCAAAACGCTTTACCGACTTTGGCTTCACTTTGGGCAAGGAAAACAGAGAATTTTGCGCAGTCGGACGGGTACGCGCCATCTCAATCAGACTAGCGTCTCCGAACACCCAACTTTTAGGAAGATTCTTACCAACAGCCATTTCATCGCGCCAGCACACTAGCTTTTGCAAAAGAGCTTGCTTTGGTAAAGGTAAATCCCACGCCCCTCTCAGCTTTAAATATGCGTTTTGTGGATCCGCCATTGCCGATTCAATCGACTCGACCTGACGCGCGCAATCTTCCTCTACAGCAGACTGCCAAGGGCTTTTAATAAGCCTCTCTAACAAATTCTTGTAGATAGTTTCCAAGTAATACACGTCGGCAGCTGCATACTGAAGCTGTTTTGAACTTAAGGGTCTTTTCAACCAATCAGAACGTGTCTCGCCTTTATCAAGTGCGATATCAAGCTCGGCTTCCACCAGACGTTGATACCCTACCGAGGAGCCATTGCCTAAAAATGCATTCGCTATCTGCGTGTCAAACGCATTAGAGATATGACAATCGCAGGCATAAGAGAGCAGATCAATATCCTCGCTCATAGAGTGCAGAACGATGACCACTTCATCACTTTCAAGCACTGCAGCGAGAGGTTTCAAACTCGTCAAACTTAGAGGATCAATAAGATAGGTTAACCCCGATGCCGCAATTTGAATGAGGCCAGGTTTCGCGTAAAAAGTAGTGCTACGCTCAAATTCAGTATCAAGAATGATATAGGGCTCTTGCAACCAAGACTCAACACACTCAGTGAGCTTTGTATCGCTATCCACCCATGTAAAATCTATTTCTTCAAGGGCGCGCAACTGCGTTTCATCAACCATCGCTAAGCGGCTTCCTTCCAGAAAATGCGTGGCCAAGCGTACCGCCATCCACAAAACCTAATTCGCCACCAAGCGGAATCCCATGCGCTAGACGTGTCGCTAGAATACCTCTGTTTTTCAGAATTTCAGAAATATAGTGCGCTGTCGCCTCTCCCTCTACGGTTGGGTTCGTCGCAAGAATCACTTCAGAGACCTGAATTTGGTCAAGATAAGAAACGAATTGTCCGATACCAATTTCTTCTGGACCTCGCCCATCAATTGGCGACAAACTGCCTCCTAAAACAAAATACTTTCCGGCATATTGCTGTGATTGTTCTATCGCAAGTAAATCACTTGGCGACTCAACAACACAAAGCAGGCTGTCATCTCGACGCGTATCACGACAAATTTCACAGACATCTTGCTCTGTAAAGTTCCGACACTTTTCACAGCGCTGCACTTTGTGCATCGCCTCTGACAAAGCTTTCGATAAGCGCACTCCGCCATCACGTTTGCGTTCTAATAAGTCGAGCGCCATGCGCTGTGCAGACTTCTGACCGACGCCAGGCAAAACGCGCAGTGCGTCGATCAATTCATCAATGGTTACACCAAACTTCATCGTATATTTTCCGCCTAGAAAGGCATCTTAAATCCTGGTGGCATTCCCATTCCTGAAGCTAAACCAGACATTGCTTGCTGATTCTTCTCTTCAATTTTACGCACAGCATCATTAACCGCAGCAGCCAACAAGTCTTCTAAAAACTCTTTGTCTTCGGTCATCACACCCGGGTCTAGTTCCACATTCTTAACATCATGGCGACCATTCATTGTAACTTTGACCATACCAGCGCCTGACTCGCCAACCACTTCTGCGTTAGCCATGTCTTCTTGCTGCTTCTGAAGCTGCTCCTGCATTTTTTGAGCTTGCTTCATTATGTCATTCATATTTTTTCCACCGAACATACTCTTCTCCTATTCAATGGTGCCGAGCGCTACGACGCTATCTTCGATAAGACGGCCATCAAACTCAGCGATTAACTGTTTTACGTTTTCATCGGCGTGCAATTTTTGCTTCGCCTCTATAAGTTGCTCTTCACGCATTCGTTCACGCCACATTGCTGGCGTTTCTTGTCCTGCATCGACACCATCCTTGAACTCAATCGCACCATTCCAAGCAAGCGCATCCTTCAATGCTTGCACGATTTTCTTCTTATGCGTGTCGTTTAAAATTCTAAAATGCCCAGTTTCGACATCTAATTCCATAACCTCACCATGAATACGCTTCACCATATTCATAAGTAGGTTTTGAGTCATGCCTGTCAAACCAAGTCTAATGGCCTGACGCGGCCAGCTCATGCTATCTAAGTCTTGAGAGTCATCGAACTTAGGTGTTTTTTTTTGACTCTCGTTCGCTTGCGTATCAACAGTTGAGTTGATCTCAGATGGCATAGGCGCAGCTTCAATCATTGCTTCGACAGGCTCTTCAACCAAGCTTTGCTGATTATCTATTGCAGGTGCAGGATGTTCATCTTGCAATGGCGGAGCTTCGTTCATATATGCAGGAACTTGCTCAACAGGCGCTGCGGCAACATCGTTTTGCGGTTCTATTTGCGGCTCTGAAGTCTGCTCTGATTCCTGCTGCATTTCTGCTACTTCAGAATTCACTGTCAGAGGCTCTGGCTGTACACTCGTTTGATCACTCACATCGGCTTCACTTGAAGCAGTTTCAATCTCACCCTGAACTTCATGAGCTGGCGGCGCATGTGTCGTTGAAACCTCAGGCGCTAGTGCCTGCGTCACCGGCTTAGTAGGTGGTGCCATGCAAAATGCCATCATGCGTAACAAAGCCATTTCGAACCCTGAGCGCGCGTCCGGTGAAATCGCTAAGTCTTTTCTCGCCACTAGCGCAATTTGATAGTAAAGCTGCACATCTTCTGCACTTAAGTTTTGCGCATAAAAGGTGATACGCTCCTGATCGCCTTGGCTATTATCCGTTGCACCAGCTACTGCCTGTTCAATGGCAACTCTGTGAAACACCGAAACCAAGACCTCAAGCACTGAGGCGTAATCGGGCGCAAATTCTGCTAGCTCAGCTACAACGCCTAGCATTGCTTTTGCATCACGCGCTACAAGCATGTCGAGTAAACGATACACCTTCTTCTGGTCCACTGTACCAAGCATGGCACTCACGGCGGTTTCACCTAACTGACCTTGGGTATAGGCGATAGCCTGATCCGTCAGACTCAAGGCATCACGCATACTGCCATCAGCACCCCGAGCTATCGCCCATAATGCGGCATCTTCGGCACTGACTTGCTCTTGTGATAAAACAAACTTCAAGTGATGAACGATTCTTTCCGGCGTCATATTCTTCAGATTGAACTGAAGGCAACGTGATAGGATCGTAATCGGTAATTTTTGAGGATCGGTGGTCGCAAATAAGAATTTCACATGCTCTGGCGGTTCTTCCAGAGTTTTCAGCAAGGCATTAAAACTATGCGTCGACAGCATGTGTACTTCGTCGATCAGATAGATCTTAAAACGCCCTTCAGTTGGCGCGTACTGAACATTCTCAAGAAGCTCTCGCATGTCTTCGACTTTGGTTCGCGAAGCCGCATCGATCTCGATAAGATCAACATAACGCCCTTGCTCGATTGACGTACAAGCTCCGCACTCGCCACAAGGCTCTGAGGTAATGCCTCGTTCACAACTTAAGCAACGTGCAAGAATCCGTGCAATAGTCGTTTTACCGACACCTCTAGTGCCGGTAAACAAATAAGCGTGGTGAAGTCGCTGCGATTCTAAAGCATGGATTAAGGCCTGCAAGACGTGTTCTTGCCCAACCATTTGCTTAAAATTTTTCGGTCGCCACTTTCGAGCGAGAACCTGATAACTCATGAGATAATTAAGACGAGTGAAATTCTCTCTATCTTACACGCTCATGAGCCTTAGAAACAGAGCTTAGTCATCAAGCTTGATACACTCTAAGCGATGTCGATACGTTTTTAATGTGTCTACAGCTACACGTAGCTTTTCTGTATCGAAATCCTCATCAAATTGCTCAAAACCTGGCTGCATCGCCTCTCTTAATCTTTGCAATGCGGCTTTGCCTGAAGACGTAATTTCATAGTGTGCATGAATTTCTGGATAATGCTCATCGCTTATGATGGCCTCCGCTGCTATGAGCTCGTTCAAAAGGTGATGCGCATAAGATTGCAATAAATGCTGTTCTTGGAGCAAGGTATTCATCCGGCACTTACCCTGCTCATTCAAAAACTGAAGAATCATCCAAGCTCTGGCCTCCCAATCAGTGATCACGCCGAAGCTTTCTTTTAAACGCTCTAAGTGACGGTGCACGCCCAACACCTCTAAGGTAAGCTGCTATACCAATAAAGAATCTGACATAAATCCAAAACCTCTGTTCAAAATTGAATATGGAATATAGTCAATATTGCGCATTCGAAAAGAAATCTTGTACAAACAAAATCGAGGCCGCCAGTTATCACGCACGTGAGTAGAGACGTTCTAAAATTTATGACAGTGACTGCAACAAAAAAGACCCATTACATTCAAAAAAACGACTCAAAAATGACTTTTTCTCCAAATACTTTAGAAGCCGCCACACCTTTGCTGGCTTTATAAAAACGACAGGAGGAAATCATGCGGATAATATTAATACTTCTCACTATATGCGTGTCATTCAATGTAAGCGCACACAACTCAAATACATACAAATCAAGCCATCACGCTGAATCAAAAACGATAAAAAAACTAGAACACAAACTTCATAAAACAGAACACAAACTTCATAAAACAGAACACAAACTTCATAAAACAGAACGAAAACTTCATCAAAAAGAATCGCGCATCGCTAAAAGACTAACAAAAGTTCAGCTTGGACCTCGGCCGTTCTTTCTGGTTGAAGATATGACTGACAGCAAATTAAAACGAAAGCTTCAAAGTTGTAAGTCGGGCCCATTTGCGCCAAGCAACTTCTCGATCGGACATCGCGGCGCCCCCATGCAATTTCCCGAACATACTAAAGAGTCTTATATCGCAGCGGCTAAAATGGGCGCTGGTATCATGGAATGTGATGTCACCTTTACAAAAGATCGCGCGCTAGTGTGTCGTCATGCGCAATGTGATCTCCACACAACAACAAACATTCTTGCAACGCCACTCGCCCAGAAGTGCTCTGTTGCGCCGGAATTCAATTCAGAAGGTGAACTTATTAATGCATCAGACATTAGATGCTGTGCTAGTGACATCACTGTTGCCGAGTTCAAATCACTTGAAGGCAAAATGGACGCGGCCAACCTAGCAGCAACAAGTATTGATGAATATATGGATGCCACAGCTAGTTGGAGAACAGACGGATACAGCGGTCGCGGTACATTGCTGACACATGCCGAAAGTATTCAACTCTTTAAAGAACTAGGCGTCGATTTCACGCCAGAACTAAAATCTCCTCAAGTGGAGATGCCATTCGAAGGCGATTACACACAGCAAGACTATGCGTCACAATTGATTGAAGAATATCAAGCTGCAGGCATCTCACCGCGACGAGTATGGCCTCAATCATTTAATTATGATGACGTGACATACTGGATACAGCAACACCCTCACTTTGGCAAACAAGCGGTCTATCTTGATGGACGATATGACATGAACGTCAGCCTTGCTGAAATGGAGTCTTGGGTAGCTGATGGCGTCAATGTACTCGCCCCTCCGATGTGGATGTTGCTCGAGGTTAACGCGCATGGCGAAATTATCCCGTCTGACTATGCAATGAATGCCAAACAAGCAGGATTAGACCTTATCACTTGGACGATTGAGCGATCTGGACTGCTGAAAAACAATGGTGGTTGGTACTACCAAACAACGAACGGCAGCACTGGTAATCCTGACGTCATTGATACTGACGGAGACATGTATGAAGTGCTCGATGTGCTAGCGAAAGACGTTGGCATCATCGGTATTTTTTCAGACTGGCCAGCAACAACGACCTACTATGCGAACTGCATGAATTTGTAATCTCGTATATGTGCTGCTGGAGAACCGGCTAGCAGCACACTATCTCAAAAAATCAGAGAGCTGACTTTTCGTCTCATTAAAATGAGGATTAAAGGTCAAGCGAGCATGAAGCTTACCTGCTTCCTGATAACCGTATGCCGAGTACCACACTTGCGTTGCGTTTTGGCACAATGAAACTTCCACCCCTTGGCCGTTATTACAATGCCGATACTCGCCTTTCTCACCGTAATAAGGGTTCATAGGAGAAAACAAAGGTCTCATGTGTGATATTGAGCTAACGCGCATTTCTGGCACCTTTGCATTTAGGACATGAACTCGAGCATCATTAATCTGTAGAGGCTCTCCAAACCAAATTAGCCGACTATCTTCGTAAGTAAATTTTTCATGAAAGGTATTTGCCACAGCTTGGCTATCTACCACGCTGTCCGCCTCACTAAGAATCAACATAGCAGGTCGATCGAACGTATGTCGCGCTAGTTCATCGTTCAACGACTCAACAGTTGCATAATAGGACGCAGCAGCCTGAGCCGTCAGCGAATCATACCGCGCGATATTTTCTTCAGGGTCAATGTCCACCCAATCAATAAAATAAGAGGCAAAAGAAGAGAAGCGAACCAGATTACTGGTAGGGTGAAATGCTGGCGCATAAAGCAATAAACCATTAATGCTTTCATCTTCAAAAGCAACGCTAGTCACTAGATTTGCACCAGTAGAAAGACCACCCAGCCACACTTCGTCGAATTCTTTTTTGAGCAAAGCTGCATGTTGATCAATGCTCTTTTGCCAATCGCGTTCGCTTGCCCACAACAAGTCAGCCGGACGCGTTCCATGACCTGCTAATAAAATTGTTCTTACGACAAAACCTTGCTCCGCAAGAATCGGCGCTAGATCAATAAAAGAGTATGGCGAATCGCCCAAGCCGTGCACCAGCAATATCGCTCTCTTGGTTCTTGCCTCAGTAGATGGCCGTAATTCAAAAGGCATGTTTACTTCTATCTCACGCGCAGGATCATCTGAAATAAACGCACGATTTTGAGTTAAGTATGCCTTGGTTTGCGTCAAGTAGTCTTGAAAACTTATATATTGCGTTGGTGGTCTATCAGGCGACACCGCAAAGGACGGAGACTGAGGAACTTGTATGCAACTCACAAGCACCGTGAGTAACATCATCGCAAGGCTATGCTTAAGGAACACGATGTCGAATCAGAAGAAGGAGAGAGTTAAGAGCATGAGCGCAGATAATCAAGAAATAATCCGCGCCCTTCAGGATTTTACTTATCCAGCTTTGCTTTTTTACGCTTAGCGACAACAACACCAGTCACAGCAACAGCCGCAATCGCTAAGGCAGTAAGTAGGTGGATAGGATCGCTCAACCAATGTGCATGATCATGTCCTGGGTGCGCAAATGCCGGCGCAGTCAACAACAAACCCGAAGCGGCTGCTAGCGTATTTTTCAACATCTATTCTTTCCTTTTACTTGAAGATTATTAGCTGTGTTTTTATGTACTGCAGAGTTTACCGATAAGGAGGGCTCTAACGCAAAGGTTGTCAGCAAGCTCAACTAAAAAGAATCGAACAATTTATAAAAGGCACAGCAGGAAACTAGAACTATACTTGCCCACCACCCCCATCAAAAGGACTCACAATGAAATCAATATTTCTTATGTTCAGCGTTCTACTATTAGTTGGAACCGCATCAGCACAAGGGCTCACGCTTAGTTCTGACTCTGCTCAAGGTCAGCTAGCGATGAAACATATATTTAATGGTTTTGGCTGTTCGGGAAAAAACATCTCACCTGAACTGGGAGAATGCACTTGAAGGAACAAAAAGCTTTGCAATAACCATGTACGACAAAGATGCACCCACAGATGGAGGTTGGTGGCACTGGCTTGTGGTCAACATTCCTTCGGAAACAACAGCGTTGCCAGAAAATGCAGGTAAAACCGACGCTAAATTAGCGCCAAAAAGTAGCATCCAAATCAAAACAAGCTTCGGTGCTATAGGCTATGGCGGCGCCTGCCCTCCTGAAGGCGATAGACCACACCAAGACTTATTTACCGTTTATGCGCTCAACACCGAAACTTTAGACGTTGACGAGAATACACCACCGAACCTTGTAGGATATTTAATCAATGCAGCGACTATTCAAAAGGCATCGACGGTTGCCTATTACGCGCGTTAGAAACAATTTCCACCCACAAAAAAGGGGAGTCACCTCCCCTTTTCATTCATCAACTGATCATTAGAACCAGTCAACTTCCATTTCTGCGCAAGTCTGATCAAAGCCTTTCAGCAACTCGCTTAAATGATTAATTTCAGGAAGTTCCCAACGAATAAAATAACGTGCTGCTTGTAATTTCCCCGAAACAAAAGCTTCATCGCGATCCGACTCTAATGCTGCACAGGCCATGTCTAACCACAACCAACCGACGACCATTCTCCCCATCACATCAAGGTATAAGGCAGAATTAGCTAAGGCCTCATCAATTCGACCTTGCTGCAGAGCCATACCTAAAGCAGTAGTCGTTTCGATAAATGTTTTCAATGCAGTGCTGTATTGCTCAGCCAAATCAGCTAAGCGCTCATGTTTTTTGACTCTGGCTAAAGTCGCCTGAACTCGCTGCATGAGCAATTGCTGCCCAAGCCCTTGTTTTTGCCATAGTTTACGACCAAGCAAATCAAGTGATTGAATACCATGTGTGCCTTCATGGATAGGATTAAGCCGATTATCACGGTAGCACTGTTCAACGGGATACTCGCGAATATAGCCAGAGCCGCCCAAAACTTGGATCGCTAATTCATTCGCTTTACATCCATAAGTAGAGGGGTAGCTTTTCACAACCGGAGTCAGTAAATCTAGCAACACAAGTGCATTTTCGTCTCCACCGGCCTCATGTTCATCCACCAATTTAGACGCAAACAAACACAGTGCTAAGGAACCTTCTACATAGACTTTCTGAGCCAACAACATACGTTTCACATCAGCATGCTCAACAATATTCACTGGGGCACTTGTAGTGTCTCGATTTGAAGGTTTTCTGCCTTGTGGTCGGTCTTTAGCGAAAGCCAAAGACTCGAGATAACCGCGATAACCGATCATTGCTGCACCAAGACCTACGCCAATTCTGGCCTCATTCATCATCTTGAACATGTACGAAAGCCCTTTCCCCTCTTCACCAATCAAGAAGGCAGTACAGTCATCTTTCTCACCAAAATTCAGCACCGTTGATGTCGTGCCTCGATAGCCCATTTTGTGCAGTAAACCGGCCAACATGACATCATTGCGTTTACCCAAAGAGCCATCATCATTGAGTAGAAACTTCGGGCAAATAAATAAGCTTATCCCTTTCACGCCTTGAGGAGCTTCCTCGACGCGCGCGAGCACCAAGTGAATAATATTTTCGGTGATATCTTGATCGCCACCAGAGATATACATCTTCTGACCTTTCAAGCGATAACTGCCATCGTCTTGAGGTGTGGCTTTTGTTGTCAGATCTCCCAGACTCGAACCAACATTCGGTTCCGTTAAAGCCATGGTTCCAGCAAATCGTCCAGAGAACATTCCATCTAGATACAAGCTTTTTTGGGTTTCGCTCCCAAACGCATGAATAAGATTCGATGCCGCACTCGTTAAGAATGGATAACCAGCCGTGCTCGGATTCGCGCCTGTAAACAAACCCATGCATGCTGAATGCACCAACGCAGGCAGCTGCATTCCACCCTCATCAAATCGATGACGCGCATTAATCAATCCAGCTTCAGTAAAATGCTTCCACGCTTCTTTCACCTCAGGAATGGTCGATACGCTTTCACCATCAAAGCTTGGCTCATTTGCGTCAGCCTTCGCGTTGTGCGGTAAGAAGTAGTCTTGTGCGATTTTAAGCGACGTATCGATAACACCATCAAAGGTACTACGATCATGGTCTTTGTAGGCATCTAACTCAGTAAGGGCCTCTGCTTGAAACACGTCATAAAGAAGGAAGTTCAAAGTATCTTGATTAATAATCATGGAAAGTCGCTACCGCTTAATCTGTTTGTTGTTGTGATCGAAGATTAACTATACGAATGTATCACGGCATAAGATGACATGCCCAGATCCCTTACTGGAATGAACTTTTTTATACCGTGAATGTCACAAGAGCCCTGTCTTTTTCAGCAGCAAAGAATCGCACTGGAGGCATCATGGCACGCCATGGGAAATCATCTACTACTAAAACTCAAAAGGTAAAACGTAAAAAAATTGCACCTAAGACCCTGAAAAAACTTGAAATTAGCGCTGTATTCGCAGCCTTTCTTGGCGTTTGCTTAGCAGCCTATAGTCACGTAATTCAGATAACGCAGGATCTTTCCGTGATCGGCAATGGCACAGCGACTGTGGTTCAAGTGCATGATCCAAACTGCCGAAATTGCGCACAACTAAAGCGCAACGTAGATGCACTCCAATCCGAGTATGACGAGGACATACAATTCAAAATTGCTAACCTCGCCAACAAGAAAGGCAAAACTTTCGCTGGCAAATACCAAGCTCCTAAGACAACGCTATTGCTATTCAACAAGCACGGAAGACTAACGAATACTCTGCACGGCATTACTTCTAAAGAGGATCTTCGAGTCGCCTTTAATCAACTTACGAGACGATAAGGCTGAGGTACAACTGAATCGCATAAAAACCATTCTTGCCTTGCTGCTGATTAAAGAGTCGCGCACAATCAACGCAAAATAAATAGTAGTGCGAACAAATGGATGACACGTATTTTCTGCAAGCTGCGACCATGTACTTTTTAAGTCTGTGGAAAACCTACCTAGGCCCACTCATTGCTGCGGGCAGCGGTTTTAGTTATATCGAGATGCTTTTATTCAATCTAGGTGCTGCACTATCATCTTCGGTGAGCGTGTTGTTTTTGACTGACTTGTGGGTAAAAAAACTTCAGTCGAAACGAAAAGGATTCAACAAGCATCTAAGAAAGGTGCTTAGAATCTGGAAGAGGTACGGAAAACGAGGATCAGCGGTGCTTGCGCCAATTCTAATCGGCATACCGACCTATGCAGTGATTGCCCGACGCTTTAAGCAAAGCCGCCGTTCAATTCTGCTTGAAATCACAATCATTACGTTCGCGTGGTGCTCTGTCATCTTTGTCGCAGGACGCGAAGGATTCTTGCTGCTAGATGCGGCTATTTAGCAAAACGATCGAACCAACTAAAAAAGCCGCCAAGTATCAGAAATACATTGGCGGCAAAATTAGCTAAGGGAGCTCAACTAATTAGAACTTCGCACCTAACCACAACCAAGCTTTATCTGTATCAACTTTGTTAGTGCCAGCATCACCCGCTGAGTACATACCGTACTTAAACCCAGCAGAATAGGTTTTGTTGAACTTCTTCGCGAGCAACAAATCAAGCTCGCTTCCGAAGTCATCAACTCCTGCAGTGCTCTCATCCGCAGAAAAATCATGGTAAGTCGCAGCTAACTTAAAGCCTGCTAGCTTTGTGCTGACAGATACATAGGTATCTACTAGACCTTGGTTTGGCGTTCCAAGAAATTGATCGGTCCAGCCATTGAATTTATGGCCAGTCGCGAGAGGGGTTGAGAAACCATACATTCCTTCATCAGATCCCAATTGTTCGTAGCCTAGTTTCGCGGTAATTCCTTTCACAGCGGCACCTAACTCGAGTGCCAAGTACTCTGCGTCATAGGAGGTTGTCGCTGACTCTGATTCCTGTGTTGCTAGTTCAGCGCTATAAAGTAAAGTTGTACCTTCAGAAATTTCTTTTTTGCCCGCGAAACGAACACCGTAGGTATCGATACCATTTTCTGCGTCTTGATCAACTTCTAGCAAATACGCATAGGCAGAAACCTTTCCAAGGCGAGTCTTATAGCTGACATTAAACAAGTGATCTTTCGCATCCACATCTTTGTCTTCAGCAAAAATACGGTTTCGTTTACTCAAATAAGCGTATTCTGCAGCCAGTGCATCTGTTAATGCAGATAGAACTCGAACACCATCAAAGGTTTGTCGATCCTGACGCCTGCCGACATGACCAACAAAACGATGATTATCTAAAGCAATCACCTGGCGACCCACCGTGACACTTGTCTTGCCGGCACCATATTTCAAAAATGCTTGATCCAATTCAGTGGTTTCAGGGTCGGCAACAACTGATTAAACACCCGTATTTTTTCCAATGCCGTTGTTGTACTCACCCACACCTGCAACCACGCGCGAATCTTCAAATTAAACCAACCCTGAGGAGCCTGAGTATTCGGCTGTCTTATAACCCAAACGTGTTCTAAGGGTTAATGCACTTGCGTCCTTTAGCGCGTTGTCTTGATCAACCGTTTCATAACGTAAACGAAGATCGCCGTAAGCTGTGCCGGATGCTAAGGCATCCGCAACCGTTTCTGCGGCTGCATAAGCCTGTGCTGACATCGAACAAGATCCCAAGGCAACCGCTGTTGCAAGAATGTTTTTTGGGCTAAAAGATTTTAGTGTTTTCTTAGAACGCATATTTACTTCCTCTACGATAAAAAAATGGGGCATTAGCCTTCAGCTAACGCAATCGCAACTTCTACGGGGGCGTTGATCAACTCAGAAATTCAGGCACAAAAAAAGCATTAGGCAGCAATTAAGCTGAATAATGGTTTGGGCTTCTTTGCCTGCGCTTACAAGCGCTTTACGCGGCTACCTCCATGGCAGCACACGTCTGATCCTGCAAAGTTCAGACCAACTAAGAAATGAATCCATTTTTTTAGGATTTAATAGAGAAAAACAAGAAAAGTTCACTTTTTGCTCAATCACGATGTAAGCAAAATGCGGCCTTGATGCATTTAAGTGCGCTTGTAGCTCACCCTTTTAGAACAACATGCCCAAGCGTGCATTCAAACGAAGCACGCCGCGCAATAATCGGTACAGAACCCAAAGACCTAAAATCAACAACATGGGAATACCGATCACCGCACCAATAATTGTAAACACTAAGATGAAGCCAACTACCAGACATAACAGGGCAAACCAAAAGGTGCGTATGAGCCAAGTAAAGTGGCTATCTAAATATGTACCGGCAGCTTCATCACGCCACACATAACAGATGATCAAGGCAATAATAGAGGGCCAACCGGTGAGAAAAGCTGTGACGATAAGTGCTGGAGACAGCAAACCATTAAAGGCGCTAAAGAAATGTAATAAGTAAGCGACAAAAACGAGCTTCTCTAACTTACCACTTGGTACATTCGCAACATTCGACACAGCATGTACCTCCTAGACGTTTGACTCTGGCGCATCGCTTTGCGCTTTTGTCTCTCGCAACTTCTCGCGATGATTTGAACGAGCAAGCGCCTGCATATCTTCAACGGCGTCCGTCTCGTCCATGATCTCTCGCCCTAGCAAAGTTTCAATGGCATCTTCTAAAGACACAACCCCTTCGTTCTGGCCAAACTCATCTGTCACCAAAAACAAATGTGCGCGCTTCTTAATGAACGTATCGAGGAGCTTTTGAACAGGTAAGCGATCGGACACACGGCTCAACGGTTTAATAACGGAGACAATACTCTCGCTACCCTTGCCTTGGCGTTCAGCTTCATATAGATCGGCACGAATCACCTGACCAATCACATCATCAACATGCTCGTCGTAAACAGGTATACGTGTAAATTGCCTTGTTTGCGGATCATCCAAAGCTTCTTGAATGGTGGTGACCGCAGGAAGCATATGCACAACACTGCGAGGCGTTAAAATTTCTTCCGTCGCCACTTCTCGAAGATGAAGTAGATTTGATAAGTATTCATTCTCTTGCGAGACAATCGTGCCGTCTTTTTGGCCAAGTGAGGCAAGCGCTAAAATTTCATCACGCGTAATCACATTGTCTTTGTCTTTACTGAATAACTTGGTCAAGCGCGTCGACAGCCACACTAGCGGGAACACAATTTTCACTAACCAAGAGATAGTAAAAGACGCCGGCACAGCAAGTTGCCGCCAATAGGTCGCGCCCAATGTCTTAGGAATAATCTCAGAAAAATACAAAATAGCTAAGGTGAGTAACACCGCAATCAGTGTTTCCCACTCGGCACCATAAACCTGAACAGCTTGAGACCCAACCCCCGCTGCGCCCATCGTATGCGCAAAGGTATTTAAGATCAGAATACTGGAAAGAGATTCGTCTAGTTTAGTCCGAACTTCGGCAATTTTAGCGCCCAGTTTTGGCTTCTCTGATTGAATAGTTTCGCTGTAGCTAGGGGTAATCGATAAGAGAACAGCTTCTAAGATAGAGCATAAGAACGATACGCCAATCGCGATCGCAAGATAGAGTAATAATAGGGTCATGTATTTTTTCCAAGCACTTGAGGCTCTAATGTAGCAAATTGCAACACAATCAACTATGCCAATTCCACTATTCTAAGTGAATGGATGCTAATCTAATTAACACAAGGCCAAAGCGCTCAAAACAGTGTAGTGTATGTGCTATCGATTCAGCATTTCACATTGCGACGCTTCACGAGACCAAGCTATGTTTTTCATCCGTTTGTTCATATGCCTAATACTTTTATCATCAGCGTTCACGGCTCAATCAGCAGTCATCCTGCAATATCATCACGTGAGTGACAAAACGCCTCCGAGCACGAGTATCAGTCCACAGCTATTCGATCAACACTTAGAACATATAGAGCAGCAAGGCTTTTCTGTTTGGCCTCTCCCAAAACTCGTACAGCATCTTCAGCAAGGAAGCACCATCCCAGATAAAGTGGTCTCGATTACGTTTGATGATGCTTATGAGTCAGTTTATCGCTCGGCCTTTCCGGCACTAAAAAAGCGGAATATGCCATTTACGATCTTTGTCGCCACCCAAGCGATTAAAAAGAACAATCAATTGTTTATGACGTGGGATCAGTTAAAAGAAGTCACGCAATTTGGCGCCACCATTGCTAATCACACCCATACCCATTTGCATCTCGTTCGTAAACAAGAAGGCGAAACAAACGAGGATTGGCGTGCTCGTTTACGTGAAGATATCTTGCGCGCAGAGAAAATCATTGATCAAAACATTCCTAATACGAGCAAACTGCTAGCTTATCCCTATGGGGAATATACACAAGAAGTGCAAAGCCTCTCACAAGAACTCGGCTATGTAAGTTTTGGACAGCAATCTGGCGCCGTGGGCAATGCTCATGATCTAACAGCATTACCGCGATTCCCGATGACCAACCGTTTCGGTGCGATGAAACAATTTAAGTTAAAACTCGCAAGTTTGCCGCTACATGCGAGTAAGGTCATTCCGAATCAAAAGATCGTTCGACAACCCAGTATAAGCAAAGGCTTAAGATTTGAATTTGATAGGAAGTATGCAGGTATTTCGTGCTTTTTTGAGGGTGATGCAGTATCCATCAAGCAAGAAGAAAACAGTATCATCGTTCAGCAAGAACTTACTCTCCCCGTTGGCCGTTCACGCATTAACTGCACAGCACCATCATCCGAAAAAGGCAGATATTACTGGTATTCGCACGCTTGGATTAGACCGAAAGCGAATGGTGAGTGGTACAAGGAATAAGCACTAGCGTGATGAGATTTTTATCACCACTGCCTAGCCACACAGCTATACAGCCATACAGGAAACACGTTCTAGAGTAGCGATTTTAATACTCAGCACTTCTGCTCAAGAGCACTTTTACTCAGCCCCTTGCTTAGGCCCGGCTCTGCACGGTGCCAAACTATGCGGAGTGAGTTTGTTTACGCGAATCATTTGTCGAATCTCATCAATATAATGCTGACCACGTTCTGAATATCTCGACAACCCCTCGGCAAGCACACAGCCGTGAATGGGCTCGCCATTTGCGCGTGCTTGCGCACGTAAATCTCTCAGCTGAGCGTAGGTTGGATGGGAATTAATATTTCTAAAATACGCATGAACAGAGTCTGTTGGCGAGTCAAACACACGCACTTCATGAATCGCCCCATCATTGCGAGCGGAAGGAACTAAACCGCAGCCTTTGGTAAAACACCATTGACCAAAATAATTATTCCCTTGAGTCGCGAACCGAGATGTTCCCCAGGCGGATTCAATCGCTGCTTGCGCTAACACTAACGATGAGGGAATTTGATCGATCCGAGACAGCAATTGCTCTTTCTCTGGCGCAGTAATCGGAGAGCTAATCTCTAAGCGGTATTTTTTGGCAAGCTGCTCAAGCTCTGTTTGACTCTTTTCGGTTTGAATATCGCTACGTAGTTTTTCCAAACGAACATTTTCTTGTTCCACAATAGGTAAGAAGTAAGAAAAAAACGCGTCTTTCTTTTCTTTTACATTCTTATAGCTGGAGAAGTCTGGGACAGGAGAGCTTACTATGCTGGGCGCATCGAGAGTTTCATCACCCATAAAAAAGGCAAGCACTAACCAGAGAACACTGAGGGCGATAAGTCCGTAAAAGAAAGAAATTTTATCGATTAGCTGTCGCATTAAGATTCCATCTTACTAGCTGAATAATCGTAGAGTGAGGATTCACAACACTCAAAAGTCGAACCTCAATCTTAACATTACCTGTGATGATGACAGATTTATCTCGATAATCTACAGCATAATGATGAGCATTATTAATCCAGAAACTTATACAGAGCACTGCTATCGATTCAGCAAAGTCGAAATTCCTTTCTATACTTAGCGCCAATCAACAGAGAATAGGTGAATTTTCATGCTACACAAAATCCATCGTTTATCTAAAGGCTGTGTTGCCGCGGCTATTGGAATATTTTGTTTCTTGGTCGGCTATAACAATATTGTCGATTACAACACCAACTATCAGTTTGTCGAACACGTCTTATCCATGGATACAATGGAAGCTTGGTTTGCCGGCGAGGAACTTAAATCTCGCGCCATCGAGTCAAGCACCTTAAAAACACTTGGCTATTGGGCCATTATTGCTGCAGAACTGAGCGCTGGAATATTAGGCGTGGCAGCCGCTTTTCTGATGCTAAAGAATACCAACCATGGTGGTTCTCAGTTCCATACAGGACAAGCATTATTTGTGTTGAGTGCAACTATCGCAGTATTGGTATGGTATTTTGGGTTCGGTGTTGTCGGCGCTGAATGGTTTCAAATGTGGGCAAATCAATGGAATGGCCAAATGAAAGCTTACACCTTTGCGACATTCATCTTAATCGCCGCCATTTATATATTGCTTCCATCTCCAAGAGAGTGGGAAGAGACGTCCAACTAATCTCTACGAACTCTATTAACCTAATCTATGCCTACCACTGACTCATCATTTCGTTCGAAAGGCATAAAGGCATACGACCAAAAGCCTGCATTATTTGCAGGCTTTATCGTATTTATATATTTGCTCATATTGATCGTACCAGGTTTATTCAGCTCACATTCCTTTGGCAAAGGAAAAGGACTGAACGACGCATCTGAGATTATTAAGCAGCTTCCATTTGAGATTTTTCTCGTTACCAGTATTGCCCTTGTGATCAGTTTCTTCAGTCAATGGCGACACATTGGTGCTAGAAGCAGTATTAGCGAACGCAGAAAATATATATGGATAGCCATGTGCTTTCCCGGATTAGTTTTATTTGCAGCGATTTCTCAGGCCGAATCTGCTGATCTCACCGACACACTATTTAATAACTTTCCTGTTCAACAACTTGCCCTTCTCGCGCTCATGACACTTCTGATTGGTATGTTCGAAGAACTCTTGTTCAGAGGTGTGCTCCAAAGTGGCATCCATCAAACATTCGGTGAGATCAAGGCCGTTGCGCTTGCCGCGCTCGTATTTGGCTTAGCGCATTATGCAAACTGGGTGCATGGTAAACCGTTTGTAGAAACAAGCTATCAAGTGCTAAGCGCATTTTCATCAGGGCTTCTGCTTGGCGCGCTCAGACTCATGACCGCGAGTATATGGCCTCCTATTCTTGTTCATGGAAGTTGGGATTTTAGTGTCTTGCTACTAGGAAAAGTCGTTGCATTGATGCCGGAATCACACACAGGGGCATCCCTCGTCACCACGGCCTCATTGGCCATCGCGCTAATTGCTAAGCCTATTTTTGGCACATTCTTATTGATGCAATATTGGCAAGCAAACCGTCAAATCCGAAGATAGCTATCGTAATAGAGGAGCAATGAAAATACTCCGCGCTATCTAGAGTGGTACACTTTGCTGAATAAAACGTAACAGTTTCAGCATCGGTCTGCGAGTAGGATTAGCATTATGAACATCAGTGCTGACTTGTTTAGTAATGGTTTTATTTGGTTCACCAACATTCTGGCTTTTGTAGCCTTAGCGCTCGCACTTTTCTTTATTCATTGGAAAGCCATATTTCACGACACACGTGTTCAGCATGTTATTGGCTTTTGTACTGTCGCTCTTATGTTTATCTGGTCCTTAAGAGCTGGCATTTCCGATGGTCTAGGAATCCATTTCTTTTTGATTACAGTTGTGCACCTGCTAATGGGGTGGCAACTAGCAATATGGGTGGCGGCATTAGCGATCTCAGGAACCATTGTATTGGGGCTTGAGTCCCCTGAAGGCTTTGGTATCAACATGTTGGTATCAGTACTAATCCCCTTACTCACAAACTATTGTGTTTGGCTCGCACACGACCGCAGCAAGTCTACACACCCTTTCTCGTTCATCTTCTTAGTTGCTTTTCTCGGAGCGGCCGCGTCAGTGATTACAAGCGGGCTTATGATGACGCTTATTCTATGGAGTCAAAGCATCTACAGCTTTGAGCAAATAACGAATGAATTTTGGGTGTTTATTCCACTCATCGCGGCACCAGAAGCAACGATCAACGGCATGCTCATTAGTATTTTGATTTTTAACCATCCCGAGTGGGTAAGATTGTTTGACCAGAACCGCTATCTTAGTAAACACTCATAAGTTCACCCGCTCTCAACGATTTGAATAAATGACGCAAGAACGCTCGACTATTTATTTAGCTGGCCCAGATGTTTTCTTTCAAGATGATTCTGGCGAAATAAAAAAACAGCTCTGTCACGATGCTGGGTTCACTCCACTCTTCCCTCTTGATAACGAGATTAAACGTGCCGATCCTGCCCCAGACATATTTCAAGCAAACATCGATATGATTGACCGATGCCATATTGTGATGGCAAATATCACCCCGTTTAGAGGACCCAGTTGTGACTTAGGAACAGCGTTTGAGATTGGCTATGCGCGGAAAGCAGGCAAAAAAGTATTCTGCTATAGCTCTGACAGTCGTGAGCTCAAGCAAAGAATCAGTGAGGACTTCCCACATTTCTTACAAGACGGCATGTCTATCGAGGATTTTGGATATATCGACAACTTAATGATCGGCTGTTCTGCACCCATTGATTGCATCGATGACCGAGACGACAAGGCTGCTTTGAAAGCCTTTCAATGCGCACTCGAAAGAGCGCAGTCAGAACAACAATCCGAGTATCTTAGCTAGATCAGTGGAACAGGGTACAAAGAGCGGTAAGCGATCTCACCGCTCTTACTATTATCTCGCACCACATAGACCTCTCAGTGATTAACTATATCGAGCCTGACCGCGATACAAGCCTTGGAACTTCAAGCCTTGGGCATTGTACATTGGATAGAATTTTCCACGGTACTCGACCAGTTCGCCTTGTCCTGTAGCGTTGTGAGCCATTTGAGCTTGAGCCTGACTAGCTGCTTTAGCAGGGCGAGCATCACGTCTGGCAACAGCCTTGTCTTGCTGACTATTTAAAGTAGGCACATCGCCATCAGCATATTGAAGAAGTGTCGCTAAGCTCTCGTTTAATTCTTCTGAGTCAGTCAGCTCGGCATACTCTTGTAACATCTCAATAAACTGCGGGTGAGATAGCTTTAACTTCACGCCGAGTTCGTCCTGCACGAGGTGAATACAGTTGCGTGCAGCAGTGATGGCTGAGGGGTTCAACATCCAACTACGATCGTTCATAACTACTCCTTTAATACGTAGACAATCTAGATTTTTGGCTTTACGTAGCGCACCATCAATGTGCGCAAAATACGTCTCCCGCACCACATAAAAGCAGTCAAGAAACACTTGTAAGCCGTTGATATTCCTAGCCTAGACGAAGATTTTTCACATGCAAAATTTTGTATAAAAAATCGTAGTTCAATACAAAAAAGGTCTGTATACGAAGAAATGTAAGTATGTAGAAAAGAGTAAAACGCGCCCTAATACGAGGCATGGCGCGCGACACAAAAGTCCCAATTAATAGCGAGACTCAGGGAATGCCATTTCTACACGATGATGATCGATGAATATAAATTGAATGGCATGAGTAGTGTTCGGATTATAATCTTCAGGCATTTGTAGACGAATCGGGCCTATTTCGTAATGCTGCCCGTCTTGATCCCAGCTAATCACAACATCGTTACTTTGCAGCACACGAGGATGAAAACCGTTCATACAAAGCGAATCACGTAAGATAATTCCACATGCAAACTTTCGATGAAACTTGGTCACCTCAATTTTCATATTAAAAATATCGCTACGCGTTTGATTAAACACCTCTACAGAATTAAACCGAAACCCCTGCTCTTGTTTTTTTGGTGAGTGAACACACCCACTTA
>NZ_LWGF01001110.1:0-1037 GCF_001635355.1 Oleiphilus sp. HI0125 | reverse complement strand
GTCGCAAGTGTTCTCAACAGCAGAAGATAATCAGTCGGCAGTAACGATTCACGTTGTTCAGGGTGAGCGTAAGCAAGCTGCTCAGAACAAATCGCTTGGTCGTTTTGATTTGGCGGATATTCCACCAGCAGCACGTGGCATGCCTCAAATTGAAGTAACTTTCGATATTGATGCAAACGGTATTTTGAATGTGTCTGCGAAAGATAAAGCGACAGGAAAAGAGCAGTCTATCGTGATCAAAGCGTCTTCTGGTCTTTCTGATGATGAGATCGAGAACATGGTTAACGATGCTGAAGCGAATGCTGAAGCGGATCGCAAGTTCGAAGAGCTTGTGACAGCGCGTAACCAAGGTGATCAAATGGTTCATGCAACCAAGAAAACTTTGGAAGAAGCTGGCGATAAGGCGACTGCAGAAGAGAAAACTGCAATTGAAGCAGCGATTGCTGATCTTGAAGAAGCACTGAAAGGTGATGACAAAGACGTGATCGAAGCGAAGACTCAAGCGTTAACTGAAGCGTCATCAGGCCTTGCTCAAAAGCTTTATGCTGAGCAAGCGGCTCAAGCAGAAGGTGCAGCGGCGGGTCCAGAGGCAGAAGCGAAAGCGCAATCAAATGCTGGCGACGATGTAGTTGATGCTGAGTTTGAAGAAGTAAAAGACGACAAAAAGTAAGTTTGCTTTTTGAATAGCGAGTGTTTTAGATGCTCGCTCTTTATAACGCGGGAGCTAGTTCTTCCGCGTTATCGTATCTAGGCTTCTCAGATTTTATTTGAGGAGTAATGTCGATAAGACAGGTAATAAGTAATGTCTAAAAGAGATTTCTACGAAGTTTTAGGTGTCGACAAATCTGCTGACGCCAAAGAAATTAAAAAAGCGTATCGTCGTTTGGCGATGAAGTATCACCCAGACCGAAATCCGGATGATGCAGAAGCAGAGGTACAGTTTAAAGAAGCGACTGAGGCCTACGAGGTTCTGTCTGACGATCAGAAGAAAGCCGCGTATGACCAATATGGTCACGCTGGTGTAGATCCGAACGCTG
>NZ_LWGF01001109.1:0-1748 GCF_001635355.1 Oleiphilus sp. HI0125 | reverse complement strand
GCACATCATTTTGATCGATGTATCGACAAATAATTTCTAGCTTCTCATCAGAAGAAACCATAAATATCTTCTGATCAACCTTTTCAGTCGTTAGCTGCTCTGCTTCAATTTCTATATGTATTGGATTGCGCGTCCAACGCTGACATAAATTCAAGACATCTTGATTAAACGTCGCACTAAACAACAAGGTTTGTCGACGATCAACCTTCGGACAACGACCAAGAATGCGCTTCACATCTGGAATAAAGCCCATATCGAGCATTCGATCCGCTTCATCAATCACTAATGTGTCGACTTGATCGAGATACAGATCACCGCTGTTAAGGAAATCAATAAGACGACCTGGCGTCGCCACCAAAATATCAATCACGTTGTTTCTGACAAAATCGCGTTGCTTTTGGTAATCAATGCCGCCTAAAACAGAGTAAATATTTAAACCGGCATATTTCGTCAGCGCCTTTGCATCTTTTTCAATTTGAAGGGCTAGCTCGCGCGTTGGAGCAAGAATAAGTGCACGTGGTTCACTCGCATATCGTTCTTCAGAAGGAATACGGCGCAGCATCAAATCGTTAATAATGGTGATTAAAAACGCCGCTGTCTTACCGGTACCAGTTTGTGCTTTACCAATAAAGTCATGGCCTTGAAGTGTGTACGGTAAAGATGCAGCTTGAATCTCACTACAATACTGATACTTCAAATCAGCAATTGCGTGCAGCAATTCATTCTCAAGATTTAAATCATGGAACCTCGTCTTGCCCTCAGCAGGGTCGACTTTATATTGGGAAGGGTTCCACGCTGGCTCAGGCGTTTTAGTCTTAGCACGTTGATTAGAGGAGCGTTGATTACTCTTAGGCTTACCTGTCTTTTGCGAGGCCTTTGCTTTAGATGAACTAGAGCGCGGTTTCTGCTGCGACTCTTGTTTATTTTCAGGGGAGGTTTTTGACTTAAAAAGGCCACCAAACATGCTTTAAAACGCCTACATAAAATAATTCAATAACACTGATCACGGGTGTGTGCCGTTCAATGGCCGAACACTATAACAGATCGCTTTCTACATAACTGCTTAAATTTAAATAGCAGGTCTGAGGTTTAAACACGGCATTTAGTGCTTCTGCGAATTTAGCCGCCCTATCAGGTAAGCCCTCCACGAGATACTTTATCGTTTGTTCTTGCACATCTGCTACGAAAGCACTGCTTGGCCGACATAAAGGGTCGTTCGCATTGTCTGCCGAAAGACGAAAACGAAATCCTGCTGCACAACATAAAATTCGCTCCAAGGCTTGAGGTTTTACCTCAACCCGCTCAAAGACAGATTGCTGCGCTTCATCGCGACCATCGGGCTCATACCAATAGCCATAATCTAATTGAGTACGCCGTTCTTTGCCGGCGATACACCAATGCGCGACCTCATGCATTACGCTGGCAGGATAGTCACTTCGAGAAAAAATGCGAGATTTAGCACTCACTGCAATACCTTCACCGCCCGAGAAACTCGCAGTCATTTGTGCGGGAACGTAATAAGGCTCAGAAGCCCCTATCACAACTACTGTATTTTCAGTTTCTTCGAATTGCCGATTGAAGATTTCACTGAAATTTTGTGCACTAACGCAGTCAATCATATGTCGTGGTTTACTAATAATTAGAGCCAGTTCTAATAAAGCGCGGTATCATAGCCGATTCTATTGCGCCTCTTAAGTTTCAATTGGAACCTTTTGCATTATTTGTGTTCGTATTGGCGTTGAATATTT
>NZ_LWGF01001108.1:0-716 GCF_001635355.1 Oleiphilus sp. HI0125 | reverse complement strand
CTACGCGATGCGTGGAGTAAAGTGTTGGTCTTTAAACTTCTGCGCGAGGGAGAGCAAAGCGAAGCTTGGAATGGGGCTAAAGCAATTGTAAATGAACTGGTTTGGTCCTTATGTCCAGATCCTTCAGAGCAAGATGCGAGAGCTAAACTTCTTAAAATGATTCCATCACTCGTTAAGCGTGTTCGTTTAGGGTTTGACGAGGTTGCTTTAGACGATACTTTGGCAAAAAGACTTCTGTCAGGTCTAGAGGATCAGCACGTATTGTCGCTTCAAGCTCTCCAGCAACAAATTGATTTGAGTGAAATTGCGCCAGTGGGGGAGGTTGACCAGCAAGAAGCTAGTGAACTCCTGCAAGATGATTTTTCAGAACAGAGTGATGAAGTAAGCGATCTAGTACGTTCAACTTTAGAGCTCGAAGATGATTTCAAACAATTACAAGAGGCATGCGAGCAGGCTAATGAGAAACGCGCGGCAATTGAAGCAGAAAACGAAAAGCTCCCCAAAAAACAGGAAAGTATCGTACTGGTTGACCAGCAAGCCGAAACTCGCGCGCCCGAGTTAGCGCCAGACAACCCTTTTGTTCAACAAGTCGAGCGCTTTGTAGTTGGATGTTGGTTTGAGTTTGGCGGTGGTGACAATAAAGAGCGCTGTAAGCTTGCCGCGATTATTAAATCAACGGGTAAGCACATTTTTGTAAATCGAGCTGGTGTGAAGGT
>NZ_LWGF01001107.1:0-874 GCF_001635355.1 Oleiphilus sp. HI0125 | reverse complement strand
CGCCTTGCCTGCCAAATACTTAAGCATTGCAACGCTATCAGCGTTTAAAAAGACGCTCTCATCTTCCGTCGAACTAAAACGAATCATTTGCTCGATCCATTGAATCAGCCAAACGAGTCGATCCTGCAAATAGTCATCCGCCCATGACTCAGCCAAATCGCTGACTGTTTTTTTACGCTTAACGGCCGCACCAAGCCCTTCAATCATAGTTTTTTGCTGACCCCAAGCGTCTTGCTCAATAAATCGCATCGCTGTAACTGGCTCGCCATTCGAGATACTCAAGCATGAATGAACAACATCAGAATCTGCAGCAGGCAAACTCTGCATTAACCACGATAAAGCATCTTCATGTGAGGGCGGCTGGATGTTTAAGATCTGGCAACGAGAACGAATAGTTGCCAATACAGCTTCTTGACGCTGCGCAACGAGAAATATAATCGTATCGCCTGCTGGTTCTTCAAGCGTTTTTAGTAAGGCGTTTGAACCGGCGATATTTAAGTCTTCGACCGGATTGATCACCGCAACCTTATGTCCGCCACGCATGCTAGACTCGCTAACGAAATCAACCAAGCTTCTCACCTGAGAAATTTTAATTTGCTTTGCGTCCTCTTCTAGCTCAAGAGACATAAAGTCGTTGTGGCTCCCTGCCTCCATCAAATGACAAGCTTTGCACTGTCCGCAGGGATAACCAGAAGCAGGCGATTCACACAGCAATGCCCTAGCTAGAGTATGCGCAAGCACATCGACACCTAAGCCTTCTCCGCCTGATAACATAACCGCATGAGGTAATGCGTCTCTTTTTTCTAAATCTGAGATTGTCTCGACCAACTCAGCATGCCAAGGCATGATATTCATAATTCACTACTCTAAAGAC
>NZ_LWGF01001106.1:0-708 GCF_001635355.1 Oleiphilus sp. HI0125 | reverse complement strand
GAACACCAAGCCGAACAGAACCCAACTTAGGTAAACCAACGGGTCATGCGAGAAAAAGATTTTGCCGATAACAGGAATATCGCTCAGTAGTGGAATCGTCCACGCCTGAATACCTTCGATGCCTACCCCAACGTAGCTCGCGCCAATAAAGGCACTTAAGCCAGTACCAAATATCGTTAAGGCTAAACCCGTAGCGACTTGGTTTGCGACCAGCGAAATCGCTAAGAAACCAAATAGCAATGACATACACATACCAGCAATAACTGATGCCACAAGACCCAAGCCCAAATTACCGGTGATCACTGAGGCAGCAAAACCAAGCACTGCGCCCATTAGCACCATGCCTTCTTGGCCCAAGTTCAATACACCAGACTTTTCACACACCATTTCACCCAATGCGATCAAAATAAGCGGCGTACCTGTGCGAATAGTCGCAAATAAGATGTTAGTGATTAATTCAATATCCACGACTGCCCCTTACGCCTGCGCTGTTTCTTGTTGATTGCTAGATGATTTAGTTTGAACCGGACGATCTCGAACGATGCGATATGAGATCAACAAGTCACACGCTAAGAGATAAAACAGCAACATACCTTGGAATAAGCCCGTAATAGACTTCGGAAGTGTCAGGTCCATTTGAACCATTTCACCGCCCATGTAAGTGAGTGCGAGAAGCATACTGGCAATCACAATACCGCCAGGATGCAT
>NZ_LWGF01001105.1:0-1637 GCF_001635355.1 Oleiphilus sp. HI0125 | reverse complement strand
TACCAACAGCAATTTGCATTTCCGAAGCTATGTAGCGGTCCGCTACGGTCAACTTAATCGAAAGGAGTTGGGTGCTCGGTTGAAAACCCTGTTGCCTTGCATAATCGACAAAACTAACCCGTCCATGAACACTTGGGTCATAACGCAATTTAGGTGGGGATATAAACCAACCACGTCGGTTCTCCCGATAAATCAAGCCTTCTGTTTCCAACAACTTCAAAGCCTCTCGGATTGTTACCCGCGTTGTTGAATGTTGCTCACTCAACTCTCGCTCAGAGGGTAGTTTCATCTCGCCTTCCCCTCTCCATCTCACGATATTTTCCGTCAGAGTCTCTTTTATTGCGTTCGCTAATGTACCCATGATTCTTTTATCTATCAGACCTCGATTGTCTGATCTCTGTATATTTCACTTTTATGAATTTTGCAGGTAAAGCGTTGACCCTTACCTAAAGGTGCACATAGTATCTCGCCCAACTGGTATATACCAATAATTTTGAGATTTACTTATGACGACCAAAATGGATGCACCGATAAACCCTTATTTACTTCTTACTCCTGGCCCTCTATCAACAAGCACCGGAGTGAGAAATGCCATGTTACGCGATTGGTGTACTTGGGATGATGACTACAAACAACTTGTTCAAGGCGTCAGACAGCGCTTGGTAAAACTTGCAACTAGCGAGGAATATCAAGACGAATACACTGCTGTGTTGATGCAAGGCAGCGGCTCAGCCTCTGTCGAAGCAACACTTGGTTCAGTCATACCCGCATCAGGACATTTAGTCATACTCGCTAATGGTGCCTATGGACAACGCATGGCAACCATGGCTTCGATCCTGAACATTCCTTTTAGTCTGATCGATTACGGAGAAACATCTCCTGTCGACCCCGCCAAACTACAACAGGTGTTAAAGGAGCTTTCCGGAGACATCTATGTCGCAATGGTTCATTGCGAAACAACGACGGGAATGCTCAACCCCATTGAGCCCATCAGTCATGTCTGCAAAGAAAACAACTGCACCTTCATTGTCGACGCTATGAGTTCTTTCGGCGGCATTCCTCTTGATCTGGCTGAGTTAAATATCGACTTTTTAATCAGTAGCGCCAACAAATGTATTCAAGGCGTCCCTGGCTTTGGGTTTGTGCTCGCAAAGCATTCCTCTATTGCCAAATGTGAAGGCCTAGCGCGCTCACACAGCTTAGATTTATTTGATCAATGGCAAGCGATGGAGAAAGACCCTGGCAAGTGGCGTTTTACATCACCAACTCATGTTGTACGCGCATTTGAGCAAGCTCTTATCGAATTAGAACAAGAAGGCGGTGTTGAAGCGCGCTATCAACGCTACTTGAAAAATAGAGATACCCTTATTGCCGGCATGGAAAAGCTTGGCTTCACAACCTTACTACAAGGTGATTTACGCTCACCATTTATTAGTACGTTTTTAAACCCGCAGTATGAAAGTTATCGCTTCAATACCTTTTATGACGGATTAAAAAAACGCGGTTTCGTTATTTACCCCGGAAAAGTAAGCCAAGCAGATTGCTTCCGAATCGGCACGATTGGCCACGTATTTCCTGAAGATATTCAGAGACTTATTCAAGCAGTTTCTGAAGAACGCTATTGGCTATAAACACGC
>NZ_LWGF01001104.1:0-945 GCF_001635355.1 Oleiphilus sp. HI0125 | reverse complement strand
CGCCAAGTTCTTCGATCGCGGCTTTTATATAATCTTCTTCGCCAACAGACGCGCCGCCCGAGCTAATGATAATGTCTGATTCCGCAGCCTTGTTGAGGGCTTCGATCGTCGCGTCTAGCTTGTCGGCGACACATCCGATATTGCGGACTTCAAAGCCAAAGCTACGGATTAATCCTTCCAAAAGGTATTGGTTCGAATTATAGATTTGTCCGGGTTTTAACTCGCTTCCTGGTTGCGCTAGTTCGTCGCCGGTCGATACTACTGCAACGGTTAGAGGGCGATATGTTTTTATCTCCGCGATACCAGAAGAGGCAAGCAAAGAAATATTCTGTGGGCGCAGAACATCGCCTTTGCGGAGCAATGTATCGCCTACTTGAAAGTCTTGCCCCGCTGGACGAAGGTTCTGATTCAAAGATAAATTTGAGCTGGTGCTTAACAGAGTTGTACCGTTAAGTTCGCTTAGTTCGGCACTCTCTTGCATCAGTACGCAATCAGCACCTTCTGGTACAGGAGCTCCAGTAAAAATGCGAGCAGCTTCGCCTTCTTTAAGCTGCCCTGGTGCACTGCCTGCAGGAACACGCATCGTGACAGGGAGGGCTGACTTTTGAATATCGCTAATACGAAACGCGTATCCATCAACAGCACTGTTGTGAAACGGTGGTTGGGAAATGCGCGCTTTTATATCGCTTGCGGATACTCTATTTAGCGCTTGCTCAATGGGCGTAGTTTCTTCTTGCGAGCAGGTTTGAACACGAGAGGATAATTGTTCGATAGCATCTTCAAGAGGGAGTAGTTTGCTGGCACTCATACCGATTTTTTTGGCCTTATAAGTTGGTTTGCTTGCATCAAGTGTATTTTGATCAAAAACTTTAGCTTGTGAAGCGATTTTTTGCGCAATAAAACTAGCTATTGTAAAAGAATTGATCTATCTTAAGTTTGTAGCCG
>NZ_LWGF01001103.1:0-1267 GCF_001635355.1 Oleiphilus sp. HI0125 | reverse complement strand
AACACGAGAAAGCATGATCTTGTGTGAAGCCGCAGGCTTTGATGTCATTCTCGTTGAAACCGTTGGCGTTGGCCAATCTGAGTATGAAGTCGCATCGATGGTCGATTTCTTTATGGTGCTCATGCAGCCAAATTCAGGCGACGAATTACAAGGCATCAAACGTGGCATTATGGAACTAGCGGACGCTTTGATCATTAACAAAGCAGATGGCGATAGTCTGCATCAAGCTGAGCGCACAAAACAACATTGCCAGAATGCCTTACATCTGATGCGAAGTTCTGAAGAATGGGAGCCTCAAGCCCTGACTTGCTCATCGATTGAGAACAGAGGGATTACAGAAATATGGGCTTTGCTGACAGACTACTTTTCTTCTAATCAGGCTATCCTCGAAACAAAGCGTCAGCAGCAAAACGAAAAATGGTTGGACAGGCTCATCACAGAGCAGCTTCGACACGCTTTTGAGACCCATCAAGCCGTTCAAGAATCGCTCCCTCAACTGCAGGAACAAGTAATTTCAGGGAAACTCACTGCTTACGACGCAGCAAAAACCTTGATAGCACGCTTCAACGAACCACAATCATAAATTGAGCCAAAGCCTTACTGGCAGGCGTGGCGCAATCTACCTTGATCATTAAGCTGCGGTGTTATTACCGAGTTGATCTCCGTGAATTTTGTTTACCAGCAAGCCAAATAAAGCTGCTGTGACAAACATAATGACGCTATAAATAGCAGCTGGCGCGGCCATCACTCCGTTATTCAAAAGCATTGGAGACAAGGCAATGGCTATCGCCAAAGTACCATTGTGAACACCAATCTCCATACCAATCGCAATGCTCTGACGGAGCTCCAGCTTCAACAAGCGAGGCACGCCGTAACCAACGCCCAAACTAATCAGATTAAACGCTAGTGCTGCTGCACCAACAATCGCAAAGTACTGAGTAAACTGCTCCCAACTTTCCATCACGGCAACCACAACAACCAAGGCTAAGAATAGTGCCGACATAATCTTAACTGGCTTTTCCATGACCTCAGCAAAGCCTTTTCTAAAGCGCCGAATCGTCATCCCAATGCCGATCGGAATCAACACAATCGCAAAAACCTGAAGTACCTTAGAGAATTGTAAGCCGACACTACCTTGCTCGCTCATGAAGTAAAACAAACTCAAATTCACAATGATTGGCAGCGTAACAATGCATAGAACAGAGTTAATGGCGGTGAGCGTCACATTCAAAGCCACATCGCCATGCGCAAGATGACTAAATAAATT
>NZ_LWGF01001102.1:0-621 GCF_001635355.1 Oleiphilus sp. HI0125 | reverse complement strand
ATTGTCGGATAATTAAAGGTCGTATTAATGAAGTAATCGAGGCTATTCGCCTCTCCTTTTTGGTTCATCACAGCCTGCCCAATGTGCACGATCTCTGCCGCTTGGTCACCAAAGCAATGAATTCCCAATATTTCTTTGGTATCTCGGTGAAACAAGATCTTCAACATCCCAACCGCCTCACCTGTAATTTGCGCACGGGCTAAATCTTTAAAAAATGCCTGCCCGACTTCGTAAGGAACCTTATCTTCAGTCAATTCACGCTCAGTTCGACCTACTGAACTAATCTCAGGAATGGTGTAAATGCCAGTAGGCACATCATCGACGAACCTAAAGTACTGATCCTCTGACATTGCCGCCGCCGAAGCACGACCTTGATCGTAAGCAGCACTCGCCAAAGCAGGCCAACCTATAACATCTCCAACGGCATAGATACCCTCTACTTCAGTTCGATAGTGATCATCGATCGTAAGCTGTCCACGTGAGTTAGGCTTCAAACCAGTGTTTTCGAGCCCCATATTATCGGTATTACCACTACGCCCATTACACCAAAGAAAAGCATCCGCTCGAATTTTTTTACCCGATGCAAACGTCACCTCAACCGCATTATCAGTACCGACCACA
>NZ_LWGF01001101.1:0-710 GCF_001635355.1 Oleiphilus sp. HI0125 | reverse complement strand
TGCATGTGACCCGCGTTGTAAAATTCTGATCGTGATGGGTAAAACAGACCCTGACAACACCAACAAATATATTCAGCAGTCTCAGATTTTAGTCCCGATGGATACGCCTGGGGTGACTGTTGTTCGTCCAATGAAAGTATTTGGTAATGATGATGCGCCAGAAGGGCATGCAGAAATTACTTTTGAGAACGTTCGTGTACCGGCAAGCAATATGCTTTTGGGTGAAGGTCGTGGTTTTGAAATCGCGCAAGGTCGTTTAGGGCCGGGGCGTATTCACCACTGCATGCGTTTAGTGGGTGCTGCGCAACGTGCTTTTGAAATGATGTGCGCACGTGCTGAGTCGCGCACCGTTTTTGGTAAGACGATGAGCCGCCAAGGTTCTGTGCGCGAGAGTATCGCTAAGTCTTACTGTGAGATCGAGCAAGCGCGTTTGTTGACGCTAAAAGCCGCGGATCAAATGGATCGCGTTGGGAATAAAGGTGCTAAGGCGCTTATTTCAATGATCAAGATTGTTGCACCTCAAATGGCCTGCACGGTGATTGATCGCTCTATGCAAATCCACGGTGCAATGGGTTAAGCCAAGACACCTTCTTGCCACAAGCCTATCAAATGGCGCGTGTAATTAGATTGGCTGATGGTCCGGACGAAGTGCACATGATGCAGCTTGGTCGCGGCTTAGCCTCTGGCTACGCCATGCTGGCAAAGAAATA
>NZ_LWGF01001100.1:0-23037 GCF_001635355.1 Oleiphilus sp. HI0125 | reverse complement strand
CTTTTTAGGGTCAATATGTTTGCTGCGATTTGCAGCAAATAATTATCATTGGAATATTTGTTATCTATAAAAAAAGAAAAACCCCGCAGAGCGAGGTTTTTTTAGAGAGCTATCCGGCGATTATGAGGAAGCTGGAGAACACTGAAGAGCATCGATGAAAAATGGCTCAATTGGCGCGGCATCAATAGCATCGCTAACGGTAGTACTCGACACTTGAATTATTGTGCCGCCGCCAGTAGGGTTCAGCATGCCTAGAGCATAGCCTCCGAACTCTGTTGCTCTTGCCAATGTGGCGGCTTCGTCATCTATCACAGGACATGGGCCGCCATGAGACCCCGCTCCAGGTTTAAAGCGAATTACATTTCGATTTACAGTAACTGCTCCTGGATCCTCGATTGCAAAGTTATTCGCATCGAAATCAGTTGCCCCATCAGCTTGAACGATATTTGCTTCAATTAGTAACGGCTCTGCACCAGAAAGATAAGAGACCGATGCGTTAATTTCACTTGCAGCAATTGTCCCCGCCGGAGTTTGAAGAGTCCTACCAGGCACTTGCGAAACGGGAATTACTTGGTCGTTTGAAGCTGTGTAATATAGGACTTTTGTACCTTGCGCTTCATAGTCTCCAACGAAATTGATTGCATCAAAAGCATCTACAGAAGCTTGAATCGTGTTTAAAAACGCTTGATAGTTTGCTGTATCAGAAGTTAAACCGGCAGCAGCGAGTCCATCAACAATGTTGCCAGCAAAAGCGGGTGAGCTTTCAAAGAAGCGTGCAATACCACCGCCAGGAGTTGAGAAAAAAGCAGACTTAAAGTCGTCATTGGTATCGACCGTACCATTTGCTACAGCGACAGTAGCTTGAGCACTAATTGTGCCTAATGAGTAGCCTTGATAGTACACGTCTGAGCCGTCTAAATCTGTTCCTGAGCCGCTCATTCCTGTCAGATCAATGCCTCCAATAGCCTTACGAAGAGCCATTAGGTCGAGAGCATTTTGGCGATTATTGTCTCGTGTAGTAAGAAAGCTTTCTACATTTACGAACAGTAGAGAGGTGTTATCTTCTTCTGTCAGCTCTTTGGGTGGTAGGCCTGAGCCTGCGTCAGCATATCCAAAATGTCTTTCAGAGTCAGTTTTAGTTAGTACTGTTACGTCATTGTCCGTCGATGAGTCGTTGTCTGGGTCAACCATTGCATCACTTTTTAAGCCGTGCAGAGGCTGATCAATCGCAACGACAGCCAAGTCAAAGGCCGCGAAACCAAGTGTTCCAACTGTTGCCGTGTCAGCTGAAGCTACGAGTCCAGATCCCGTTGCGCCGAGAGCAATGCTGCGACTTCCACCTAGGCCGTGTCCCATTATCATAGTTTTCATTGGTGTTACGTTCGCACCAGTGATGCCATTAGGATAAGCAATGGTAATAGGTATAGTCATATCCTCTACGGTAGATGCCACGGTCGCTGGAGTTGAGTAATCTGCAGGCGTTGTTACATCGGCATCCTGTTTCTTAGGGAATGGGAATATGTAGTTCACAGCTGTTGTTATAGCAGGATCTGCTTGTGGCAGGACTAAGCCGATGTCTTGGAATGCAGTGTTGATCGCCGTGGCTAAAACATTATCTGCTTCCCAGCTTAAGTATTTGATTGGCGCGCCTGTACCGAGGGCAATATTCTCCCCTTCGTTTGGTGCGCCGATGTCAGCGGGAGGTCTAGAGTAGTATGGAACTTTCATTGTGCCTTGTACAATCGAGACGTTTGCGTAACCAGGGTGTGTGACCGGTGTAGAGCCCGTAAAGTCAATCTCAGCTGCTTTAGGTGTAGGCAATAGGTCTGCGAATCCGCCTACTCCTGATGGAAGGGCAACTAGAGCACCGCTGATACAGTTTATATAAGCTACGCCATTTGTTCCGTCAGGTGTTAATCCAGGGCAAGGTGCTGGGAGAAGGCCAAATCCTGCTTGTAATGGCGCCAGAGCGTCAGCAACTGTTGTGTCTGTTGGGTCGCTAGGGTTTATTGGGAATGCTGCAAGAGCACCTTGTGTAGCAAGGTTGACGTCGGTGTAGTCAACTTTTCCGTCCATATTTAGATCTGTCTGATCAGTCACGATCGCTGTCGCTGTGCTAACGCCAACAAAACGAGTGATCTGGTCGTTGAACCATAAATTAGGTTCAGCGATATAATTTAAAACTTTTTCATCCCCAGATGTGGTAAAGCTGTATGTCAGCGCAATATCTGCATCGCTATCTATTACAGGGATGCCCGCGATCGCGATAGGTTCCCATAAACCATTGATTAGCGCTTGGACTGGTTGTAATGCCGCCAATGAGCCAGAAAGCGGGTTGGTTTCGTCTGTCAAAGCTTCGTAACCTGCAGCACCTGGAGATTTAATGATTGATTCGCCTGCTTGATCAGTAATCGTATTCTTTACTACAACGATGTACCGAGTAAGTGGCTCAAGTACTGAAGTAGGATTGATACGGATGGTTGAGTTTCCGTCCAATACCTTATGTTCGATCTCGAATGTTGGTTGCGAAGATGCGGCTTGTGGAGGCTCTCCGATTGATAAACCTTGGACTGGCGAACCGCTTGCGTACTCTAGAGCAATCAGAAATACGTTTTGTTCTGCTCCATCGCTTTGGCCTTTAAGGCTTGCAGGATCAATTAAACCACTCATTGCGATATCAATTGGCGCTACTGTAGATGCACCGCTCAATCCGCCTAGAGCTGCCGTTACTGGATTGTATTCTGAGGCAGAATAAGGTGGTAGAGGATTTGGGACGCCTAGGTCCACAAATGTGCCATCGCCTGCGGTTTCAGATGAATACAATAAATCGTTAGGGACAGGGAACTTTGCTTCCGATGGCGAGAAAATTGGAAATACACCATTGGCTACAGGAGGGTTTGTAACTGACCCTGCGTTTTCGGTTGTTGATGGGGAGTCGTCAAGACAGCCGCTCAGTGCGAATGACGAGGCAACTGCGGCACTTAATAGAGTTTTCTTCAACATAGTTAGGACCTTCACCTAAGATTGCTGTTATTTCTTGGCGCTTTTCTACACGTAAGTCGTGTTATGAAAAAGACATTAATTGTTCTAATTTGTGACGATGAAATATCGCTCTTCGAATACACTTTCTATTCGTATATCCCTTAACGTTAGACCATATCTTTTTGATGTCGAGTTTTTCCCTATGGTTCAATGGCTTGTTAACTATTTTTTAGACCTATGCCCAATGTTTTTGAACGCTATTTATTCGGACTACAAAGAAATTGGGTTTGAGAGTACAATTTCGTGCCACAAATTTGTGTTGTGCCGTAACGCACGCGCATTTAACCCTCCCAGCAAAAAGAATTAAGAGACGGATATGACTACGATTCGCCAAGATGACTTGATCGAGAGTGTTGCAGACGCGCTGCAGTTTATTTCTTATTACCACCCAGCAGATTTTATCAAGGCGGTTCACGAAGCGTATTTACGTGAAGAGTCGCAGGCTGCTAAAGATGCTATGGCTCAGATTCTTATTAATTCGCGCATGTGTGCTGAAGGTAAGCGTCCAATCTGTCAAGACACTGGCATTGTAACGGTCTTCGTGAAAGTAGGTATGAATGTTCAGTGGGATGCTCAAATGAGTTTGAGTGACATGATCAACGAAGGTGTGCGTCGTGCTTATACACATCCAGACAATGTTCTTCGTGCATCTATTTTGGCTGACCCAGCTGGCGCGCGTAAAAATACTAAAGACAATACTCCTGCTGTTATTCATTACGAAATTGTCGAAGGTGACAAAGTTCATGTAGAAGTGGCGGCTAAGGGTGGCGGTTCTGAGAATAAATCTAAGATGGTGATGCTTAATCCTTCTGACAGCATTGCTGATTGGGTCGTTAAAACTGTACCAACAATGGGGGCAGGTTGGTGTCCGCCGGGGATGTTAGGTATTGGTATTGGTGGTACGGCAGAGAAAGCCGCAGTGATGGCGAAAGAGTCATTGATGGATCCTATTGATATTCATGAGTTGCGAGAGCGCGGTCCACAAAATCGTATTGAAGAACTTCGTCTTGAGATTATGGATCGTGTTAATGAGCTAGGAATCGGTGCACAGGGTCTTGGCGGTTTGACGACCGTTCTTGATATCAAGATTAAAGATTATCCGACTCATGCGGCTTCATTGCCTGTTGCGATGATTCCAAATTGTGCTGCTACTCGCCACGCACACTTTACTTTGGATGGTTCTGGTCCAGCGCTACAAACTCCGCCTAGTCTTGATGATTGGCCAGAAATTACGTGGGAAGCTGGAGAAAATGTGAAGCGTATTAACCTTAATGCCGTCACGAAAGAAGAGGTTGCTGATCTTAAGCCGGGCGATACAGTTTTGTTGTCGGGTAAAATGCTGACGGGTCGTGATGCAGCGCATAAGAAGATGGTTGAAATGATCAGCAGCGGTGAAGAGCTGCCGGTTGATCTAACTGGTCGCTTTATTTATTACGTCGGGCCGGTTGACCCTGTTCGTGATGAGGTTGTTGGTCCAGCGGGTCCGACCACTGCGACGCGTATGGATAAATTTACGCACACGATGCTCGAGAAAACAGGCTTGCTTGGAATGATTGGTAAAGCAGAGCGCGGACAAGTAGCAATTGACGCAATCAAAGAGTTCGGATCAGTTTATTTGATGGCCGTGGGCGGCGCTGCGTACCTAGTTTCTAAGGCTATTAAGAACGCTGAGGTGGTCGCATTCCCTGAACTAGGTATGGAAGCGATATACGAATTTGACGTTGTCGATATGCCGGTTTCTGTTGCGGTAGATGCATTGGGTACGTCTGTTCATCAGACTGCGCCTGTTGAATGGCATGACAAGATCATTTCTGCCAAATCGGTATAAGGTCCTGATGCGTACTGCTATTGTTTTGTCATGCTCAATAGGAGGTATATATGTTAAGTAAAGAAACTTGTGAGGCGTGTCGTGCAGACGCGCCTCGTCTTTCTGACAATGAGATCAAAGACTTGTTATCTGAAGTTGATGGTTGGGAAGTCATTCATGAAGAGGGGCAAAATCGCCTTCATCGTGTTTTTAAAGTATCAAATTTTGTTAAAGCGCAAGAATTCGCCAATTCGATAGGTGATTATGCTGAGCAGGTTGGGCATCATCCTAGGCTTATTGTGGAGTGGGGGTGTTTAACGGTGACGTGGTGGTCTCACAAAATTGGAGGTCTGCATAGAAATGATTTTATCTGTGCAGCAAGAACGAGCGAGTTGCTTGGTCAATAGTTGCGTTTGCTCTGCTCGGTTTAAGCCGACTGTATTGGAATTGAAGTAATGGAAAGAACCTATCGTTTAGTTGTTTCGTGTCCTGATCGAACCGGGATTGTCGCAAAAGTGAGTAACTTTTTAGCGACATACAATGGTTGGATTACTGAGGCGAGTTATCACGCGGATCAAAAGAACGGTTGGTTCTTTATGCGTAACGAGATTAAGGCAAGTTCTCTGCCTTTTGATCTGGAAGGCTTTAAAGCGGCGTTTGCGCCGATTGCAAATGAGTTTTCGATGAAGTGGTCCGTTGCTGATTCGCATCAAAAGCCGAAAGTTGTTTTGATGGCTTCAAAGGAATCGCATTGTTTGGCTGATCTTCTGCATCGTTGGCATAGTGGTGAGTTGAACATAGATATTGTTGCTGTGATCGCGAACCATGAAGATTTGCGTCGGATGGTTGAATGGCACGAGATTCCATACCACTACGTTCCTGTCACAAAAGAAACAAAACCGCAGGCATTTAAGCAAATCGAAGAGTTGGTCGATTCTTACGAAACGGATTTAGTCGTGCTTGCGCGTTATATGCAGATACTACCTCCAGATTTGTGTGAGCGTTATGAGGGAAGGGTGATTAATATTCACCATAGTTTCTTGCCAAGTTTCGCGGGTGCAAAACCTTATCATCAGGCTTATGATCGTGGTGTGAAGTTGATCGGCGCAACGTGTCATTACGTGACGCAAGATCTCGATGAGGGGCCGATTATTGATCAGGATGTGATTCGTATTAATCACAGTGATACGATCGAAGATATGGTGCGCCTAGGCAAGGATGCAGAGAAGACTGTGTTGGCGCGTGGCTTGCGATTGCATATTGAAGATCGTGTTATCATTCATGAAAACAAAACGGTCGTATTCGCGTAAATTTCAGTTCTAAGGCGCGACTTTCTGTTGCGCTTTCTTCGCTTTCAGATCTTATTCAAAAATAGTGCGTTAACAAGCCCTCTAAAACGCGCTAAATGCTCTCTTTTGTTTTGTGCTTATGGTATAGTGCGTTGATTAATTTTGCGCTAACTTCCAAAATTGCTTTTGGTTTCAGTAAAACGCAAAGAAAGGCAAAGCGCTTCAATTTTTGCCTAATAACGATAAGTGCTCTAAGAGCATTACAAAAACGATCGAAATGAAAGGAATGCACTCCCTATGAGTGATCACGCTAAAGAAATCCTTCCCGTAAATATTGAAGATGAGTTGAAGCAGTCATACCTTGATTACGCGATGAGCGTAATCGTTGGTAGAGCATTGCCAGATGCTCGTGATGGTTTGAAACCTGTTCACCGACGTGTTCTTTTCGCAATGAGTGAATTGAACAACGATTGGAACAAAGCATACAAAAAGTCTGCTCGTGTTGTTGGTGATGTGATCGGTAAATACCACCCACATGGTGATTCTGCGGTCTACGATACAATTGTTCGTATGGCTCAGCCATTTTCTCTTCGTTACACATTGGTAGATGGTCAGGGTAACTTCGGTTCTATCGATGGGGATAATCCAGCTGCGATGCGTTATACGGAAATCCGTATGCAGAAGCTTGCGCATTCTTTGCTTGCTGATCTAGAGAAAGAAACGGTCGATTTTGTTCCTAACTATGATGGCACAGAGCAAATCCCAGAAGTCTTACCGACTCGTGTTCCTAACTTATTGGTGAATGGTTCATCAGGTATTGCGGTTGGTATGGCGACGAACATTCCTCCGCATAATTTGAATGAAGTTGTCAGTGGCTGTTTAGCCTTGTTAGACAATTCAGATATTACGACTGATGAGTTGATGGATTACATTCCTGGTCCAGATTTCCCGACTTCAGCGATTATTAACGGTCGAGCTGGTATTGTTCAGGCATATCAGACTGGTCGCGGTAAAATTTATCTACGCGCGCGTTATGAAGTGGAAACAGACGCGAAAGGTAAAGAGCGCATTGTCGTTACAGAAATTCCTTATCAGGTTAACAAGGCGCGTTTGATTGAGAAAATCGCAGAGCTTGTTAAAGATAAAAAGATCGAAGGGATTACCGAGCTTCGAGATGAGTCAAACAAAGAGGGCATGCGTATTGTTATTGAGTTACGTCGAGGTGAAGTGCCAGATGTAATTATGAATAACTTGTATTCTCAAACTCAGCTTGAGAACGTGTTTGGTATCAACATGGTTGCGCTTGTTGATGGTGAGCCAAAGACGATTAATCTTAAGCAGTCACTTGAGATTTTTGTTAAGCACCGTAGAGAAGTCGTTACCCGTCGTACTGTTTATTTGTTACGTAAAGCGAGAGAGCGTGGCCATATTCTCGAAGGTCTTACCGTCGCGCTTGCGAATATCGATCCAGTAATTGAGCTCATTAAGAAATCTCCAACCTCTGCTGAAGCGAAAGAAGCTTTGCTTGCTCAAGCTTGGGAGCCAGGTGCTGTAGTCGGCATGCTCGAGAAAGCGGGCGTTGATGCGTGTAAGCCTGATGATCTAGGCGAGGAATATGGATTTGTTGACGGTAAGTACCGTCTTTCTCCGACGCAAGCACAAGAAATTCTTAACATGCGCTTGCACCGTCTGACTGGTCTTGAGACAGAAAAACTCATTGCAGAATACAAAGAGATTCTTGAACGCATCACTGAGCTTCTTGGTATCTTAAGCGATCCAGATAAATTGATGGCTGTTATTCGTGAAGAGCTTGAAGCTATCAAAGAAGAGTATGGTGATGAGCGTTGCACAGAAATCATGTCTTCGCGTCGAGACCTAACAGTTGCAGACTTAATTACTGAAGAAGATTTAGTTGTCACTATTTCGCATGCAGGTTATGCGAAAACGCAGAAGCTTGAAGAATATCAGGCGCAGCGTCGTGGTGGGCGCGGTAAGTCTGCTACCACAATGAAAGATGAAGATTTTATTGAGAAACTCGTTGTCGCGAATTCACATGACACGATTTTGTGTTTCTCAAACAAAGGTAAAGTGTATTGGTTGCGTACCTTTGAGATTCCGCAAGCAAGCCGTGGTTCACGTGGCCGGCCAATGGTGAATATTTTGCCGCTTGACGAAGGTGAGCGTATTACGACGTTCCTGTCCGTTAATGAATACGCAGCCGATCATTACGTATTTATGGCGACCGCGAACGGCACCGTGAAGAAAACGCCTCTAGAGAACTTCTCGCGTCCGCGCCCTTCAGGTCTTATCGCTTTAGGTTTGGATGATGGCGATACGTTGATTGGCGCTGCTATCACTAATGGTGAGCGTGACATCATGCTCATGGGTAGTCACGGTAAGATGATCCGTTTCGATGAGAATGATGTGCGTGCGATGGGCAGAACGGCGCGTGGTGTGCGTGGTATTAAGTTGCCAGAAAATCACAGAGTTGTTTCTTTGATTCTTCCTGAGGAAGATGGCTTGTTGTTGGTGGCAAGTGAGAACGGTTACGGCAAGCGCACACGTCTTGATGAATTCTCAGTCATCAATCGTGGTGGTCAGGGTGTCATCGCAATGCAAGTGTCTGATCGAAACGGAAGCTTAGTGTCCGCTGTTCAAACATTTGAAGGCGATGAAATGATGCTGATCAGTGACAAGGGCACTCTCGTTCGATCGCGCACTGAAGAAGTTTCTGTCCTTGGTCGTAATACACAAGGTGTTCGTTTAATTAAACTCACCCAAGAGGGTGAACGCTTAGTGGCTGTAGAGCGTATCGAAGAACCAGAGTCAGAAGAATTAGATGATGAGGGTGTCGAAGAGGGTGCGGTACAAGCTGAATCTTCTGAGAGTGACTCTTCAAGTGATTCAACTGATGGCGATACACTGCAGTAATTGGCTTTGATATGACGAATGAAGCAGAAGCGTTAGGCCGCTTGCGTAAAGATATAGATCGAATTGATAGTGAAATTCATCGTTTGCTGAATGAGCGTGCAAAATGTGCGCAACAGGTTGCTGAAGTAAAGCAAGCTGCTTCAAATGGTGAAGAGGTTCAGTACTATCGTCCTGAGCGTGAGGCGCAAGTTTTACGCTCAGTGATGGAGCGCAATGAAGGCCCTCTCCCTGACGAGGATGTGGCGAAACTATTTCGTGAGGTCATGTCTTGTTGTTTAGCCCTAGAGCGCCCTCTCAAAGTTGCTTACTTAGGCCCAGAAGGTACATTTACGCATGCTGCGGCACTCAAACATTTCGGTCATTTCGTAAAAGCGGAACCGCTTTCAGCTATTGATGAAGTATTCCGAGAAGTAGAGTCGGGGCAAGTGAACTATGGCATCGTGCCAGTTGAAAACTCAACTGAAGGGATTGTTAATCATACTTTAGACAGCTTTATAGACTCACCTTTATTTATTGCAGGTGAGGTAAAGCTTCGCATACACCACAACTTGCTCAGCGGAACTGAAACCAAGCTTGAGAATGTGACCCGCGTTTATGCGCACCAGCAGGCGCTAGCACAATGCAGAAAATGGTTGGATTCGCATTGTCCGCAGGTTGAGCGTATTGCTGTATCGAGCAATGGTAAGGCTGCGAAACTAGCCGCTGAGGAGCCTGGAGTTGCTGCCATCGCAAGTGATATGGCGGCAGAGCTCTACGATTTAGATTTCCTAGCAAAAAATGTAGAAGACAGTCCTGATAACACGACACGTTTTCTTATTATCGGTTCTGAGGTCGTGCCTGCGAGCGGCGAAGATAAAACATCAATTATGGTTTCAGTGAAAGATAAGCCGGGTGCTTTGTATCACGTCTTGGAGCCATTTCAGCGTCACGGCGTGAATATGAATCGCTTAGAGTCTCGGCCCTCTAATAGTAGTACTTGGGCTTACGTTTTCTATATCGATTTTGATGGTCATTTTGATGATGAGAATGTTCAGGCGGTGATCAAAGATATTTCGCCAGATGCCGTCGACATTAAGCATCTTGGTTCCTATCCCGTTGGCGTTTTGTAACGCGTATTTATAGATTTAAAAGGGTTTTCTAATGGGCGATTTAACGCGTTCTTCTTGTGATTTTGTGTCTTTGGCGACTCAAGGTGCCCGAGGCTTACATCCTTATCAACCGGGCAAACCAAGCGATGAGTTGGAGCGAGAGTTAGGCATCTCGAATATCGTAAAGCTCGCAAGTAATGAAAACCCGCTTGGCCCTAGCCCAATTGCTTTAGAAGAAATCCGCAACGAGCTTTCTCAATTGACGCGCTACCCTGATGGTAATGGCTTTAAACTAAAAGAAGCGCTTGCATCGCGTTTAAAAGTTCAGTCATCGCAACTTACCCTGGGGAATGGGTCTAACGATATTCTTGACTTAATTGCGCGAGCTTATGCCGAACTAGGGCGTGAGGTGGTTTTTTCGCAATATGCATTCGCGGTTTATCCCATTGCGACGCAAGCAGTTAATGCAACTGCCGTTGTAACGCCGGCACTGAATTGGGGGCATGATCTATCTGCAATGCTTTCGGCAATTACCGATCGCACATCCCTTATTTTTATTGCCAATCCAAACAATCCAACCGGAACGGTGTTGAGTAAAGCTGAAGTTGTAGAGTTTTTGTCTCAAGTGCCAGAAAGCGTGATCGTGGTGTTGGACGAAGCGTATATTGAATACAGTACCGATCCCGATTTTCCTAATGGGGTTTCATTGCTGTCTGATTTTCCGAATTTGATTGTCACGAGAACGTTTTCAAAGGCATGGGGGCTCGCTTCGTTGCGCGTTGGTTATGCGATTTCAAATGAAGAAATTGCGGATGTGCTGAATCGAGTTCGTCATCCATTTAATGTGAATAGTCTCGCGCTTGCTGCGGCTCTCGGTTCATTGAGAGACGAAGACTATTTAAAGAAAAGCATCACGACAAATGAACATGGTATGAAGCAGTTGACCGATGCATTTGATCGACTGGACTACGAATATATTCCATCGAAAGGCAATTTCGTGTGCTTTGATACGAAAGGTTCTGGAATGGAAGTGTACGAAGCTATGTTGCAGCAGGGTGTTATTGTGCGTCCTGTAGCGAATTATGGAATGCCAAATCACCTTCGTGTATCAATCGGTCTTCCTGAAGAAAACGCTCGTTTTATTGAAGTTTTGGAGTCGCTTAGTCATGGCTAGCGATTCGCTAAGTTTAGCGATGCAAGAATTAAAAGGGCTCACCGTTTCGGTTGTTGGGCTTGGTCTAATTGGCGGTTCTTTAACAAAGTGCTTGAGGGAGCAAGGCGTTGTCTCGAAGACGGTCGGGTATACGCTTGATTCAAATCACGCAAAGCTCGGTATTGAATTAGGTGCTGTGGATGTAGCTGCTGAAACAATTGCTGAAGCAGTTTCTGGCGCAGATATCATTGTGTTGGCAGTTCCAGTTCAAGCATTTGAGAGTGTGCTGCAAGAGGTTAAACCATTCATCAAGCCCGGTGCTGTACTGACCGATGTAGGAAGTGTTAAGGGTAACTTTGTTTCTGCAGTCGAGTCGGTGTTCGGCGATGTGCCAGAGTTTGTTGTTCCTGGTCACCCGATTGCTGGATCAGAAAAGAGTGGAGTTACTGCCGCAAATAGTTCGCTCTACCAAAATCATAAAGTGATTCTTACTCCCTTAACGCATACTGATGAGCGAGCATTATCCTTAGTTGACGCGATGTGGAGCGCTTGTGGTGCTAATGTGCTGCAAATGTCGGTTGAAAAGCATGACGAGGTCTTGGCGGCAACGAGTCATCTTCCTCATTTGATCGCATTCTCATTGGTTGATACCTTGGCGGGAAATCCTGATAACGAGGATATTTTCCGCTATGCTGCTGGTGGTTTTCGGGATTTCACGCGCATCGCTGCAAGTGACCCTAGAATGTGGCACGACATATTTCTTGCAAATAAAGAAGCCGTTCTAAATGTATTGGATCGCTTCTCTGTAGACTTGCAAAAACTACGCACTGCGGTCGCTGATGACCAAAGCCAAGAAATGCTTGGTGTATTTACGCGCGCTCGAGCGGCGCGAGAACATTTTTCTAAAGTCTTATCTGGACAATCCTACGTAAACGCTATGAATACAAATAATGTAATTTTTAATGCTGGCGCAGGCAGCGCTTTATCTGGTGCTATTCGTGTTGCCGGTGATAAATCTATTTCGCATCGATCTATTATGCTCGGAGCGCTTGCAGAAGGTGTCACGGAGGTCGAAGGATTTTTAGAAGGTGAAGATAGTCTTGCAACGCTTCAGGCTTTTCGTGATATGGGTGTTGTCATTGAAGGGCCGAACAACGGGCGAGTTAAGATTCATGGTGTCGGCTTGAATGGGTTACAAGCGCCTCCGGGGCCGATCTATTTAGGTAACTCGGGTACGGGCATGCGTTTGTTCGCTGGTTTGCTCGCGGGACAAAGTTTCGATACCGAGCTTGCTGGTGATGAGTCGCTGACAAAGCGTCCGATGGAGCGTGTAGCGAAGCCCTTACGTGAAATGGGCGCTGTTATTGAAACAGCTGAAGGTGGGCGTCCGCCAATGCTTATCAAGGGCGGGCAAGCGCTGTCGGGTATGCATTACGACATGCCGATGGCTAGTGCTCAGGTGAAATCATGTTTACTGCTTGCAGGTATGTATGCTGAGGGCGATACAAGTGTGACTGAGCCTGCGCCAACTCGCGATCATACTGAACGTATGTTGAATGGCTTTGGTTATTCTGTTGAGCGTGATGGTGCGACCGCGAAGCTTTCAGGTGGCGATTCAATGCAGGCCGGTAAAATTGATGTTCCAGCGGATATCTCTTCAGCAGCCTTTTTTATGGTAGCGGCCTCTATTGCTGAAGGGTCAGACCTTACGCTTGAGCACGTTGGTCTCAACCCGACTCGCGTGGGTGTTATCAATATTCTTCGTCAAATGGGTGCGGATATTACCGTCTCTAACGAAAAGACCGTTGGTGGTGAGCCCGTTGGCGATATTCGTATTAAATCGGCTCCACTAAAGGGTATTAAAATTCCTGAAGATCAGGTGCCTTTGGCGATCGATGAATTTCCAGTTCTTTTTATCGCCGCAGTATGCGCAGAAGGCGAGACTGTGTTAAGTGGAGCTGAAGAGCTTCGCGTTAAGGAAAGCGACCGAATTCAAGTAATGGCTGATGGCTTAGCGCAGCTTGGCGTGCGTACTGAAGTAAAGCCAGATGGTATTGTGATTCAAGGTGCTAAGATGCATGGAGGTACGGTGCACTCGCATGGCGATCACCGCATCGCAATGGCGTTTTCTGTTGCAGCATTGCGTGCTGAAGGTGAAATCGTAATTAATGATTGCGCTAATGTAGCGACGTCTTTCCCTAACTTTGTTGAATTAGCAAATCGTGTAGGGATGAATGTGAAGGTAAACGGAGACGCGTAATGGCGCCAAATTCACAAGCTCCAGTTCTTTGTATAGATGGACCAAGCGGTTCTGGTAAAGGGACGATTACACAGTTAATTGCGACTAAGTTAGGTTGGTCGATTCTCGATAGTGGGGCTTTGTATCGTTTAACCGCCATTGCGGCGCTACGTCAAAATGTCGCTTTAGATGACGAGTCAAGTTTGGCCGCAGTCGCGGCAGGTCTTGATTGTTCTTTTGAAAGTTCAAAGCCGGGCGAGCCGGTTCGTGTAATGCTTGCAGGAGAGGATGTGACGAGTGAATTACGTCTTGAGACCACGGGCGATAATGCTTCAAAAGTGGCGGTTCTCCCTGAAGTGCGTGCAGCGTTATTGCAGCGCCAGCGCGATTTTCAGCAGCTTCCTGGTCTGGTAGCTGATGGACGAGATATGGGAACAGTTGTTTTTCCTAACTCTCAATTCAAAATATTCTTAACCGCTTCTGCTCAAGCCAGAGCAGAGCGTCGTTTCCAACAGTTGAAGGCACAGGGTGAAGATGTTAGAATCGCGACCCTTTTGCAAGAGATCGAAGCGCGTGATGCGCGTGATATGGGTCGTAAAGCCGCGCCGTTAAAGGCCGCAGACGATGCTGTCACGATCGACACGACCGAATATTCGATCGAGCAAGTGTTGGAAAAAGTCCTTTTATTGGTCAATCCAAAGTAAGATTTTTCCTCTAAAAATAGTTTTAATGCTTATGGCAATGAAAAACCGGCCAGAGGTTTGTCATGAGCGTATGTAAATAGACCGTATTAACTGGTGGTACGGAGAATCATATACAGGAAATGTAATGAGCGAGAGCTTTGCAGATTTATTTGAAGAGAGCCTAAAAGAGATCGATATGACCCCAGGGTCGATCGTTAAAGGCGTGGTTGTAGACATCGATAGCGATTGGGTTACAGTTAACGCAGGCTTGAAATCAGAGGGCGTTATCCCTCTTTCACAGTTCGTAAACGAAGCTGGTGAAGTTGAACTAGCAGTTGGTGACACTGTTGACGTAGCACTTGATGCTGTAGAAAACGGCTTTGGCGAAACGCAACTTTCACGTGAGAAAGCGAAGCGTGCTGAAGCATGGAAAGATCTTGAGAAAGCATTCGAAGCTGAAGAGATCGTTAAAGGTATCATCAACGGTAAAGTTAAAGGCGGCTTTACTGTTGACCTTAAATCTGTTCGTGCATTCCTACCTGGTTCTCTAGTTGACGTTCGTCCAGTTCGTGACACATTGCACCTTGAAGGCAAAGAGCTTGAGTTTAAAGTTATCAAGCTTGACCAAAAGCGTAACAACGTTGTTGTTTCTCGCCGTGCAGTACTTGAAGCTGAAAATTCAGCAGAGCGTGATGCTCTTCTTGAGTCAATGGCTGAAGGTATGGAAGTTAAAGGTATCGTTAAGAACCTTACAGACTACGGTGCGTTCGTAGATCTTGGTGGTGTTGACGGTCTTCTTCACATTACAGATATGGCTTGGAAGCGCATTAAGCACCCGAGCGAGATTGTAAATGTTGGTGACGAAATCAACGTTAAAGTTCTTAAGTTCGACCGTGAGCGCAACCGTGTTTCTCTAGGTCTTAAGCAGTTGGGTGAAGATCCATGGGTATCAATCAAAGAGCGCTATCCAGAGAACACTCGTGTTACTGCACGTGTTACTAACCTTACTGATTACGGCTGCTTCGCAGAAATCGAAGAAGGTGTTGAAGGTCTTGTTCACGTTTCAGAAATGGATTGGACTAACAAGAACATTCACCCATCTAAAGTTGTTCAATTGGGCGACGAAGTTGAGGTTATGGTTCTTGATATCGACGAAGAGCGTCGTCGTATCTCTCTAGGTATCAAACAGTGCCACGCTAACCCATGGGAAGAGTTCTCAGGTAACTTCAACAAGGGTGATAAGATCAGCGGTAAGATCAAGTCTATCACTGATTTCGGTATCTTCATCGGTCTTGACGGTGGTATCGACGGTCTAGTTCACTTGTCAGATATCTCTTGGCAGGAACAAGGCGAAGAAGCTGTTCGTAACTACAAGAAAGGCGACGAAATCGAAACTGTTATCCTTTCTGTAGACCCAGAGCGTGAGCGTATCTCTCTTGGTGTTAAGCAGCTTGATAGCGATCCATTCGCAGAATACGTTCAAGCGAACGACAAAGGCACTATCGTTACAGGTACTGTTAAGTCTGTAGACGCGAAAGCAGCAGTTGTAGAACTTGCAGCAGACGTTGAAGCAACTTTGAAAGCATCTGAAATGAGCCAAGATCGTGTTGAAGATTTGACGACTCAGCTTAAAGAAGGCGACGAAGTAGAAGCGAAAATTATTAACGTTGATCGTAAGAATCGCGTGATCAACTTGTCTGTTAAGTCGAAAGACATTGACGATGAGAAGCAAGCGATGAAAGAAGTTCGTGAGAAGCAGATTGAATCAGCTGGTCCAACTACGATCGGTGATTTGATCAAAGAGCAGATGCAAAACCAGTAACTGCTTGTTAAATAATATAAAAAACGGGCCTTGTGCCCGTTTTTTTTTGTTTTTTGTTTTTCCTTGTCTAAACTGAGAATGACGTTGTTTATTAAGGAAAATCAATGACTAAGTCGGAATTGGTAGAAATTATCGCCGCAAAGCAAACTCAGTTGTCTGTCAAGGATGTAGAGTTAGCGGTAAAAACAATAATAGATTTGATGTCCGAGACGCTCGCAGAAGGGCAGCGTATTGAAATTCGTGGCTTTGGTAGCTTTTCGCTTCACTATCGTTCTCCACGCGTTGGCAGAAACCCGAAAACTGGTGAGTCCGTTACGCTTGAAGCAAAGCATGTTCCGCATTTTAAGCCTGGTAAAGAGCTGCGTGACATCGTAAATGATAGCCTTAAGCATGGTTATTAAAGGTCGAGCTACGCATCATGTCTAAGCTAGTTTTGCTCATTGAAGTAATATTGCTCGCGGCACTCGTCGCTTTAGGTGTTGCGTTTGCCTTATCTAATAGTGAACGCTTGAGCGTCGATTACTTGATAGGCAATATCGATGTCAGTGCTGGTGTTGCACTGCTAATTATGTTTTCCCTTGGTGGCGTGTTTGGGTATCTCGTGAGATTACCAAGTAACATTGCAATCAAGAGCAGATTGCTAAAGGTTGAACGCGAGCTTCAACGCACTAAGCAGGCTTAAAACTGAGTTTTATTTTTCTTAGAACGCTTATTTATTGTCGAAGTTTTTGATCTTCGATAGACTTCCTCCCGCCCAATTTTCGTTTTATCACCCTGTCACTTTCTAGCGGTTATAATCCTCTCGATATCAATGACAGTTCAATATTTTCTATAGTGTGTTTTTTATGACTAATGCAAATGTAAGTTCGCCTATCTTGGTCGCTCTTGATTTTCCTTCAAAAGAGTCTGCGATTGAATTGGCGCAGCAGCTAGACCCAAAACTATGTCGTGTGAAGGTTGGGAAAGAGTTGTATACCCGATGCGGTCCGCAAGTGGTTGAAGACTTACATCGTCTAGGCTTTGATGTATTTTTAGATTTGAAGTTTCATGATATTCCAAATACCACGGCTCAAGCGGTTGGAGTTGCGGCAGATATGGGCGTATGGATGGTAAATGTGCATGCGAGCGGTGGCCAAAGAATGATGGAAGCATGCGCTGAGAAGTTGAGTGCCTATTCAAGTCGCCCCTTATTGATTGGCGTGACTGTACTGACAAGTATGGAGCAAGCGGATCTTGCCGGCGTAGGGATAGATGTTCCGCCGCTAGAGCAGGTTATGCGTTTGGCATCTTTAACGAAAGACTCTGGTCTCGATGGCGTGGTATGTTCATCTCAAGAAGCGAGTCAGTTAAAGCAGTCGTTAGGTTCTGAGTTTAAGTTAGTTACGCCAGGGATTCGTCCTGCAACGGCTGATAAAGGCGATCAGAAGCGTATTATGACTCCTCAGCAAGCGTTAGAAGCGGGCTCTGATTACTTAGTGATAGGTAGGCCTATTACGCAAGCTCAATCGCCATTAGAGGCTTTAGAGAGCATCTTGGCGTCGATTCAGGCGTAATACTAATGGAAGAAATCGTTTACTATCTTGAGATGCATACACCGCCTGCTTATGTAATGACCACTGCAGATAGCGAATATGTATTGGAAGAAGTAAAACATAACCAAGCACCGTTCAATCAATTCCTGTATTCGTTTGTAGGAAAGGCGTGGGATTGGACTGATCGCTTGGTTTGGACAGATCAACAATGGTTTGATTTGGTGAATGACCCAAATCTTCGTACTTGGGTGGCCTATAGAGACGGTGCGATTCTAGGTTACTTTGAGCTGCGCAAAGACGGTAGCAACGTTGAACTATTGTATTTTGGATTAAGTCCTGACTTTATAGGTAAGGGATTTGGGACTGCTTTTCTAGAAGATGCAGTACGACAGGCTTGGTCCTGGGATGGTGTCGAGCGCGTATGGGTTCATACTTGTAATTTCGATCACCCTGCTGCGCTAGACAACTATAAACGCCGTGGGTTCGTTCACTATAAAACGGTGTAAGGCCTAGAGCGTGGTTCTTTTTAAAAGCTCATCTTTTGCTTTGCTGAGCTCTTTGAATTTTTGCTCGTCCCCACCTTTGTCGGGATGCATTGTTTGTGCTTTTTTCTTAAAGGCTCGTTTTATATCGGCGTAGCTTGCGCCGATCTCCAAACCTAATGCTTGATAAGCTTCTTCCGATTGATCAGGGTTATTAAAACGTTGCCAGAAGCCGTTTAGTAATAATGAGATTTCTTCCTTTGTCATATCGAAATAATTATCTTGATCAAGATAGTACGTACCTAATAAATCGCTGTTACTTACACTTGTTTCGTTATGAGTGATGTAAGGAAATTTTTGGATATTGATTATTCCAATCTCAAGATGAGCGCTTTTATTTTTGGCCCATTTTGATTTAAGCGAATAAAGTGCGTGACGAATTAAAAAATGCGTTTTGAATAAGCTGAGTGCTTGATTGAGCTCCATATTTGGTAGCTCGAGATCATTGCTGTCTTTGAGGTATTTTATTAGGTCGTATTCTCGCCACTCACTTTTCATCGTGAAAGCTTTTTCGATAGCGGAGGTGACAGAGCTGAAGATATCCATTTCTTCAGCCTAGCTTAGTGCGTTTAGTTTGTCCTGTGCCTAATGATTAAGCTTGCTACATGGTGTAGTAGATTGGCGCGCCAGGTCCAACGGGGAATCCCATAATAAATACCCAGAAGTAGAAGAACAGGCTCCATGCAGTAATAAATACAACTGAGTAGGGGAGCATCATCGATATGAGGGTACCGATTCCGAGGTCTTTTTTGTATTTCTCGGCAACTGCGAGTATTAGCCCGAAGTAGCTCATCATTGGTGTAATAATATTGGTTGTCGAGTCACCGATACGATACGCCGCTTGAATAACCTCTGGTGAATAGCCAACTAACATTAACATCGGGATGAATATAGGCGCCGTGACTGCCCATTGAGCCGATGCTGAACCTAGTGACAGGTTGATTAGCCCGCATACGCCAATAAAGAAGAAGAATAGAATTGGTCCGGTTAAACCTAAGCTTTCTAAGGTCTGTGCACCGAGCACGGCCAAGATCGCGCCTAGATTAGTCCACTTAAAGAAGGCAACGAATTGCGCCGCGAAGAAAACAAGAACGATATATGCGCCCATTGTGTTCATAGCATGATTCATGGCGTGAACGACATCAGTCGAGTTGGTAATCGATTTAACGACCTTGCCGTACACTAAGCCCGCTAAGGCAAAGTAAATGAATATGAATGCTAAGATCGATTTTAAGAATGGAGACCCTGCAACAAGTCCTGTTTCAGGATGGCGTAATATTCCATTTTCTGGAACGATCGTAGAAGCCAAAACGCCCGCAAAGATGAGCGTATAAATACCGACGACTCTCAGACCTTTGCGCTCAATATCGGTTACGGCATGTGAATTCATCTCTTGCTCGAGTTCTTCGACGTGTTCAGGTGATGCATCATCTTTGTTATACAGACCTAGTTGAGGCTCCACGATGTACTCAGTAATCAGCATGCCGAGAATAGAAATGACAACGGTCGAGGCCATCATGAAGTACCAATTGGCCTCAGCCCCAACCGTATAACTCGGGTCAATAAGTTGGGCTGCTTTCTCTGAGATGCCTGATAGAAGTGGGTCAACTGTTCCAATTAAAAGGTTCGCGCTATAGCCGCCTGATACACCCGCAAACGCGGCAGCAAGACCGGCTAGGGGGTGGCGACCAAGAGATGCGAATATCATTGCAGAAAGAGGAATTAATACCACATAACCAAGCTCAGCGGCTGTGTTCGAAACGATGCCAGCTAGTACAACAGCGAACGTCACAAGCTTCTTGGGCGCACCCATTACCAAGTTACGCATTGCTGCCGAAATGACGCCTGATCGCTCTGCTATCCCTACACCTAGCAGGGCAACTAACACGGTTCCGAGTGGGGTGAATCCTGTAAAGTTCTTAACGAGCTGCGTGAGGATTTGCTGAAGACCTTCAATATTGAACAGGCTGACGACTTCAATCATTCCTGAAGGAGACCTACCACGGCTACCCTCGGGCCGTGGATCTAGCACAGCAAGTTCAAAATACCCAGCGACGCTGCTAATAACGATGACTAGAGCGCATAGTATGGCGAACAAAATAACGGGGTGTGGGAGTAAATTTCCAAGGAATTCAACCGTATCGAGAAAGCGTGTGATGAAATTTTTACTACCACTACTTTGATCGTTATTAGGCGTTTGTGGTGATTGGGTATGATCAGTCGACATGGTGCTCCCCCTTAAAATCTTTCCGGAGTATAGCTGTTGTTTTATTTGGTGCTTTTTTAAACAGAAAGGGAGCTGTTTTTTTTGTTTCAAGCTTTACCTTTGCTTACTTACTCGGTCAGTTTTCATTTATACTTCGCGCCGACTGAATCATGTAGCATCGAGTATTTGCTCGTCATCGGAGTAGAAATGAAGTCCTTAGAAGGGTCAGACAAGTACGAATTCAACAAGCTTCAAAAACGCTTGCGTGCCGGAATGGGTAAAGCAATCATTGACTTCAACATGATTGAAGCTGGGGATAGGGTCATGGTCTGTCTGTCCGGAGGAAAAGACAGTTATACAATGCTGACTATTCTGATGAGCTTACAAAAGAGTGCTCCGATTGATTTTGACCTTGTCGCCGTAAATTTGGATCAAAAACAACCGGGTTTTCCAGAACATGTGTTACCTGAATATTTAGAATCCTTAGGTATTGAATACTATGTTGTGGATCGCGACACATATTCTGTTGTGAAGTCTAAGATCCCAGAAGGTAAAACAACCTGTGGTCTATGCTCACGGCTTCGTCGCGGGACCTTGTATTCATTCGCAGAGGACATTAAGGCGACTAAGATTGCATTAGGACACCACAAGGACGATATCGTCGAAACATTATTTTTGAATATGTTTCATGGCTCGAAGTTCTCTGCAATGCCGCCTAAATTGTTGTCTGATGATGGGCGAAATATCGTTATAAGACCTCTGGCCTATTGTCGCGAGAAAGATATTCTTAAATTTGCAGATATTATGGAATATCCGATTATTCCGTGTAATTTGTGTGGCTCTCAAGAAAACTTACAACGTCAGAATATCAAAGCGATGTTGCAAGCTTGGGAGAAGGAGCATCCCTCTCGTATTGAGTCGATATTTAGCTCTTTGCAAAACGTTGCACCGTCACAGCTTGCAGACAGAAATTTATTCGATTTTGAAACGCTCAAAATTGATCGTACCGAAGCGCGTAAACCATATGAATTTGGGGCTGAGCAAACGATTTCTTCCTCGAACCCGAGTCAAGATGAAAGCATCGTACAGGTCATCGAAATTTATCAGCCATGATCTTAAAAACTAGAAACTAACGACCAGGCGCCGAAGCAGATAAGAGTCATGCCAGCACTTTTTCTAAACCACTGACTATTTAAAATCGCAGATAACCGTTGGCCTGCTACCGAGACGCCTAGCATGCTAGGTAAGGTCCCTAAACCAAATGCAAGCATTGTCATTGCTGAGCCAGAGAGCGTTCCTTGGGTGCTCGCGTAAATCAGTCCAGAATATACCAATCCGCATGGTAGCCAGCCCCATACAGCGCCAAGCGCTATCGCTGCCCTATGAGACTGAGGCCGTAAAAATCGACTGCCAATCGGTCTAAGTTTTTGCCATAAAATGGCACCAAGCTTCTCAGTAAAAAGTAGAGCATTGAGCCATCCAGTTAGATATAAGCCCATTAGGATCAGCATGATCGCTGCCGCAATACGCAAAAGCATCAGTGCACCGAGATATTCAGAGAACCAAAATCCTAGCGCACCGACTAGTAAGCCAGCGAAGGTATATGAGCTTAATCGTCCGAGATTATAGCTATAAACATAATTATGCTGGGGGGTATTGAGCCCAAGCGCAGACGCGAGTCCACCGCACATCCCAAGGCAATGGCCTGAACCTAATAGTCCAAGCAAGAATGCACTTAGCAGGATGGTATATTCGATGGCTATACGTCCTTTTCTTGGTTGTGTTGAGGTGCCTTGCTTTGTTGTTTTGGCTTGTCGTCTGGACCAGGAATCATATGCTCATCATCATCAAACAAGATGCTATGGCCAGGGCCTTCAAGGTCATCATACTGTCCATTTTTAATTGCCCAGCCAAATAGCCAGATAGCGATCGTCACAAGTATTAAAGAAACAGGGATGAGTATGTAAAGAATTTCCATAACGATTTATTCAGCACTAAGTGAGATGCTATTTTCGCAGGCGCATAGAGTTAAATACAACAATTAAAGAGCTTAATGACATGCCGAGCGCAGCAAAATAAGGTGGAATGAGGCCGACCACTGCAAGTGGCAGCATGCATAAGTTATAGCCAAGTGCCCAGCAAATATTTTGAATAATGACTGTTCTTGTTCTGCGTGAATACTGGAAAGCGTCAGCCAGTGATACGAGGTGCTCGTTTAACAAAATGGCATCCGCATTGAGCTTAGTTAAGTCACTCGCTCCGCCCATTGCAATAGATAGGTTTGCGCGAGACAAAACGGGAAGATCGTTGATGCCGTCGCCGACCATCGCCACTTTTCTTCCTTCAGATTGCAGCGACTCAACGTAGTTCAGCTTTTGTTCAGGCGATTGCTCAGCTAAGAACGATTCGATACTCAATGTGTCGGCGACATGTTTCACTGAATGATGCTGGTCGCCACTTAAAATATGCACGGTTTTGCCCAGCTTACGCAGCGTTTCAATGCAGGCAGCTGCCTCTTCTCTTAGAGTGTCTTCGAGCTCAAACCGAGCAACTAATGTAGTGCCGTCAGACATAAATACGACAGGTCCATCGTGTTGATGTTGCAGTTCTTGTTTATCGAGCGTAGACGTATTTTGTTCGATAAAGCTAGCGCTGCCCATAAAATAGCGAGAGCCATCAATGATTCCGCTCACGCCTAAACCA
>NZ_LWGF01001099.1:0-1080 GCF_001635355.1 Oleiphilus sp. HI0125 | reverse complement strand
GAAATGCTTGGAAACCCCGTAATACTTTTGGTTTCCGCGCCAGTCCGCCCAGCGATGGCTAAGTTCTCACGCTTTGTAAATGACAGTATTCGGGTGCTTTCATATCAAGAGATTCCGGATAACAAGCAAATAAATATAGTGTCGACGGTCGGTCAATAATTTGACTACAGGAAGTTGTCGTCAAAAAAGCCTTTAGGTGAAGAGTTATGAAAGTTAAGCGTTATTTCTCCCATTCAATGCAAGATGCTTTGCGTCAGATACGCGAAGATTTAGGCCCTGATGCGGTGATTCTTTCAAACTCAAAAACAAATGGTGGTGTCGAGATATTGGCAACTGCCGAATATGAAGATCAGCCAGAGCAGGGTGTTGCTCAGGTATCTAATGATGAAACTCAAGTGAGCGCGTCCGAGCTCGCAAAACAACGCGCTGAGCGCAGTCTCGAATTGCAGGCGGAAATGGATAGAAGTCGTCGCCGCATCGAGAGCGTGAAGCAAGAACAGAACGTCATTAAAACAGAGCAGTTTGGTCAAACGAATAAGATTCAGGCGACTCCTGCAGTCAATCATGATGAGCGTTCGAGCAAGCAAGATGATCCGATTTACGTGATGCAGGAAGAGCTCCGTGAACTACGCGAAATGATTTCTGCTCAGGCGAAACAGTCGACTTCGCAACAATCTATTGAACCAATGCCTCAAGCTGTTGTGACGCCAAGCCAATCGATCGTAGATGAGCGCTTAGAGCGTCTAGCGATTCAGCAGCCTATTCGGAAGCAATTGCTAGATAGCGTTGCAAGTGAAGGCGATTTTGATACTGCTTGGGCAAAGGTGCGTAAACAAATTCATGGTGCGATTCAGACAGAATATAGCGAAATCATCGACATGGGTGGCGTGATTTCACTTGTCGGCCCTACCGGAAGTGGCAAAACAATGACGATTGGTAAGTTGGCTGCGCGTTATGTTATGCGTCATGGGGCAGATAGTATTGCTTTGGTGACAACAGATCGTTACCGAATCGCCGCACACGAGCAGCTAAAAGTGTTTGGAAGAATTCTGAATGTTCCAGTGCATGTTGTTGACGAGG
>NZ_LWGF01001098.1:0-1091 GCF_001635355.1 Oleiphilus sp. HI0125 | reverse complement strand
GCAAAGTTGATAAAACAAGAAAATAAGAAACTTAAAACAGAGAACGTGAAGGTTAAAAAGCATCAAGCGACAATCAAAGCCAATGCAAAAAAAGCTAGAGCAATCAGCTCGCGCGCTTAAAGCCGAATAGCGAAAAATATCACCGCCAACACCGCAGTATTAGTGCCTTCATCGGTTCCAATCATCGGCATTGCAGCCAATGTCGCAATGACAAGCTCCGACGTAATAACCGGCTGTCAAACAATGAACGAACTTGACGCACTTGAGTCGCTATTAACATTAGATGAGCCAGTTAGTGAAATCGATAAACTATGCGGGATAGAACTACCCTCAACAGAACAAGTAACCAAAGAAGCCCTCGTCATGCTCAAGGAATATTCATCGAGGACGGAGCAATCATTCGATGAAACGATAGACAAACTGATGAAGTATTTATTTTCAGATAACTGAGAAATTAAAAACTAAGCATTAACGCAAATAACGAAGAGTTTTATCAGTTAAGCAACTTAGATGGAGGCATTCGACTTCAATGAAAAATGGTGGTGAGCTAGGGATTCGAACGCTGAAACTGAGGGCTTGCACAGTCATTTGTACTGATAAATCAATGACTTACAAAGCATGCGTTCCGACAAATTAAGTCAAAACACGTCAATTTTGACACCGAAACCTTCCTCTAAAAATTTAAAAACCAGAGGCTTTTGCCAAATAAAGACCGGTCAATATGTTCGAATAAAAAGACCTAATCATGCGCCAAGTAGTTGTTTATAAAAAACGATCAACAAAAGAGTGCCCCCCTTAATTAGTATATCGATGAGTGTTTCAGGGGCACTCACTGAGCAACAATTAGCCCACAAGCACCTCTTCACTGGCGCTGATGATTAATTGTTCATCACTATCAGGATAAAGCTGACAATCACAGACAGGCTCCATCAACGCCATAGCATTCTCCTCCTCAACCATCACTATATCACTATCGATGAGCTGCAAATCGGTCTCGTCCTGCTGGCTTAATTTAATGGTCGCAGATACCTCAAGTTCCCCAACCACTTGCTCAGGTAAGATAATTTTCAGATCCGCCACCTGCTCTGCAT
>NZ_LWGF01001097.1:0-1154 GCF_001635355.1 Oleiphilus sp. HI0125 | reverse complement strand
TTTTTCTTCGTGGTATCCACATACCCAACACGATCTTTCTCAGGAATATCGTGAGCGTCTTCGTAAACGATCACTGTTTGTAAGCAGATTTCTTTTTGCTCTTTCGTCAACGTTCGGCCGTCGGGCCACTTTCCTAATTCCAGTGCCTTTTTAAATCTTTCATACAACTCTGGGTCTAGCTGCTTTGCAGCATCTTCAAAATTCATATATCTCCCCCTAGACCATTTTCATGGCGCGCTATTGCGCTTAGCCGTTAAACCAAACACAAGCCAACCTAAAACAAGGCCACTTAACAATCCGTACAAATGCGCTGAATTAGCCATAGCCCCTAAGCCAATCCATTCTGTTAGTGGCGTATAACCAATTACCAACCAGACCAACGCAAACTTAAATAATCCATCCGGCATGAAAACGCGACGATCATAATGCGACCAAACTCGGGTATAGCCAAACAAGCCGTACACAACACCCGACAATCCCCCAAACAAATAGCCGCCATCTAAAAGTTGCGCGACATTCGATATGACAGAGACAACAACGATCAACACAAATAATGCGAGCGCACCTTTTCGATACTCAAGCTGCCCGCCTAGAATCCAAAACATCAACAAGTTAAAAACAATGTGCAAGAGACTAAAATGAAGCACATCTGGCGAGAATAAACGCCATATCTCTCCAGACTGCATGGTTTCGACCAATGCAGACCAACGCCCCTCAATAGAATTCAAGTTCATCGAAATATCGAAAGGATTGACGATCAGTAGAGCTCTTAAGACTTCACCACCTCCACCAAGATCCGTTAACCAAGCAACGAGCACACAAAGAGAAATGACTATAAAAACGAGTGGAGCCTGTTGCGGTGTTACACGATCATACCCAGCAGAGAAACGCACCTTTAAAGGTGACGAGGCCGCATTCGCAGCAGATAACTGCTGCTCTAATTCAGGATGCTCCAAGTACGAATTCAAAGCCTCTAGAACTTGATCCTTATTCTCTAAGCGCTGAAGTTCTAGCACTAACTCTCCACCTAGCTCAGAGATTCGGTGCTCAACGCCCTGGCGACGTAACCATTCTGAAAAAGGCTGTAGATTTTTATCGATCGATACGCGTGCTACTTCATTCATGATGGCGTGACATCTACCCAGACAAATTTA
>NZ_LWGF01001096.1:0-1008 GCF_001635355.1 Oleiphilus sp. HI0125 | reverse complement strand
TATGGACTTGCACGCCAAGCTCTTCAATTTTTGACTTCAGCAATTGACCGCCAACTTGGTCTACTTGAACCGCCATTAGCTGCGGAGCAAACTCAACAACGTGGGTTTCGAGACCTGCTTGCTTGAGAGCATTTGCCGCTTCAAGACCAAGCAGACCACCACCCACAACAACACCAACCTTGCTTTGTTTAGATGAGGCTTCAATTTGCTCTAGGTCTTCAATGGTTCGATACACCAAGCAATGCTCTTGATCATTACCAGGAATTGGAGGAACAAAAGGAAAGGAGCCCGTAGCAAGCACGAGTTTGTCGTAAGCATACACATCACCCGCTTCAGTCTTAACCGTCTTGGCTTGCTTATCAATATGAGAAACTTTTACATTCACACGAAAATTCACGCCTAGCTTTTCATAGTGCTCTGCGCTTGTAAGTGAAAGATCATCTGCTGTTTTGCCTGTAAAGTACTCCGACAAATGCACTCGGTCGTACGCCAACCTTGGCTCTGCAGAAAGAACTGTCACTTCGACGTTCATATCTTGTTCAAGTATCTGCTCAACAAAATGATGGCCTACCATTCCATTGCCGACTACCAATACTTTCATTGTTGATGCTTGCATAACTTCTTCTCCACCAAAAATTTTGGGGCAAAAAAAAACCCATGCCACCAGCATATTTGCTAGTTAGCATGGGCTTCTTTGCCGTCAGCACATTAAGTTCATTCTTAATATGCTGTCTCTGTTCTGTGTGAGTATGAACCGTCGTCATACCCCGCGCGGTTTTTAACACTGCTTTGCGATACGATTTCTAATACAAATTTAGTACCAACTTTATATCTCTATAAGATTCAGGCACTTACAAGGCTAGACTTATCAGTAGCTACCGAGCTTTATGCACCATAATAGTGCAGGCGCACCAAGGATTAGCTAGAAGAGATCGCGCCAGCTTGTTCAAGCCATCGCTGCAATCGATCTAATGGCAGGGGCTTACAGCCATAGTAACCTTGATAACG
>NZ_LWGF01001095.1:0-552 GCF_001635355.1 Oleiphilus sp. HI0125 | reverse complement strand
AACTCTATTTATTGCACCTATGCAAACGAACTCAACCTATGAGGCTCAATCAGTCTCAAGTTGGATCACGCACAATATTGAGCTAATCGCTTGGTACGCACTCAGCGCGATAGTTCTTTATCTAGCATCACTACTTGCAGACCAACGAAAAACTGAAAAAAATCTAGAACAACGCGTTATCGAGCGAACCCAAGCATTAGATGAAGCAAATCAAGAACTTCGCCAAGAAATAAGAACGCGCTTTGCAACCGAGGACGAGCTAAAGAAATCGAACAAACGTTACCGCGCACTCATCGAAACCGCAGGCATTCCAGTCATTGTTATTAACGATAATTATCTCATTGAACACTGGAATTCGGCTTGCGAAGCGGTCAGCGGATATCGATATGAAGCAGTGTTGGGCAAAGATTTCCTACGACTCTGCATTCCAAGCGAACAACATGAATCCCTAATCTGGCGCCTCAACAAAGCAGCTGCCAGCTCAACGAATCAAGAAAACGTAGAAACAAAGCTGTTCACTGCACAACAATCAAAACGATCAATGCTGTGGAA
>NZ_LWGF01001094.1:0-757 GCF_001635355.1 Oleiphilus sp. HI0125 | reverse complement strand
TAAGCGTCGCAGCTGCTCGTTTACGAGCCACTGTTGGTGAAATTTCTTACGCATTAGAAGAAATATATGGTCGTTACCAAGCTCAAGCTCGAACCATCAGCGGCGTATATGGCGCAGCGTATGATGAAGACAAGGACTGGAATTTGATTAAAGACGATATCGCAACGTTTGAAGCGCAACATGGTCGTCGACCTCGTATGCTCGTTTGTAAGATGGGCCAAGATGGACATGACCGCGGCGCCAAGGTGATCGCAACTGCATTTGCTGATGTTGGCTTCGACATAGATTTAAGCCCCATGTTCTCGACACCTGAAGAAGTCGCAAAACAAGCCATCGAAAACGACGTGCACGTAATCGGCGTAAGCTCGCAAGCGGCAGGCCACAAAACACTCGTTCCAGGGCTAATTCAAGCATTAAAAGAGCAAGGCGCTGAAGACATCAAAGTCGTCGCTGGCGGCGTGATTCCGAAGCAAGACTACCAAGTATTGTATGACGCAGGAGTGGTTGGTATTTTTGGGCCAGGGACGCCGATTCCACAGTCTGCACGCGAAGTTCTTGACGCTATTAATCAGGCTAATGCAGGTTAATTCATGACTGCTCTTGCGCCGATAAAGAAATTATTAGACGGACTCGTTCAGAATACCTCTGATCCAGTTCGTCGGCGCAGCCTCGCAAAATCTATTACCCTAATTGAAAGCACCAAAGCCACGCATCAAGAACAAGCACAAGCACTGTTAAACCAAGCCTTACCTTACTC
>NZ_LWGF01001093.1:0-1007 GCF_001635355.1 Oleiphilus sp. HI0125 | reverse complement strand
GTAGGGATACCACCCATCATGTAGTGACAAGTTGGAACAACAGGAACCGGCGCTTTCACTGGATCAACGTGCGCAAATGTCTTCGACAATTCACAAATACCAGGAAGGCGCAAATTCAAGGTCTCTTCACCCAGGTGATCAAGCTTAAGAAGAACGTGGTCTTTCTTCGGACCACAGCCACGACCTTCAAGAATCTCCATCACCATAGAGCGCGCAACAACATCGCGTCCAGCAAGGTCTTTAGCATTCGGCGCATAACGTTCCATGAAACGCTCACCTTCACTGTTAATCAAGTAACCGCCTTCACCACGACAACCTTCAGTAACGAGAGTACCCGCGCCATAAATACCAGTCGGGTGGAACTGCCACATTTCCATGTCTTGACCATGGAAGCCTGCACGCAATGCCATACCCATGCCATCACCAGTATTGATCAATGCATTCGTAGTCGATTCATAAATACGACCAGCACCGCCTGTCGCCATGACAGTCGCTTTCGCTTTGATATATACCGTCTCACCAGTTTCGATACAGATAGCGATAACGCCTACAACAGCACCTTTCTGGTTCTTAACCAAATCTACCGCATACCATTCATTAAGGAATGTCGTTCCACCTTTCAAGTTACCTTGATAGAGCGCATGCAACAAAGCGTGACCAGTACGGTCAGCCGCTGCGCAAGTACGTGCCGCTTGAGTTGGGTTGTCAGGCCCTTTTGATTGACCGCCAAACGGACGCTGGTAGATACGACCTTCTTCTGTTCGAGAGAAAGGAAGTCCCATATGATCAAGCTCGAAAACCGCTTGAGGGCCAACTGAACACATGTACTCAATCGCGTCTTGGTCACCGATGTAATCAGACCCTTTAACAGTGTCATACATATGCCAACGCCAATCATCGTTTGGGTCCGCACTTGCAATAGCGCAAGTGATACCACCTTGAGCAGAAACCGTGTGCGAACGCGTAGGGAATACTTTAGTGATACAAGCAGTCTTAACGCCAGATTC
>NZ_LWGF01001092.1:0-956 GCF_001635355.1 Oleiphilus sp. HI0125 | reverse complement strand
CCGGATGCCCCTTGCGATCAGAACTACCTATTATCTTTTCATCGAGATCAACCGAATAGCCATCACCATATACGAGAGCATAATCCATACCTAACGACTCAATGCAGGGAACAGATTTTTCAAGACGATCTAAGGGCCAATAATTATCAGAGTCTAAAAAAGCTAGATACATGCCACTAGCTAACTCGATTGCTTTGTTACGAGCAACTGATTGTCCCTGGTTTTCCTGAAAAATGTAACGGAAGCGCTTATCTTCGTTGTACTTATTTAGCACATCTCGAGTAGAGTCAGATGAACCATCATCAACAACAATTAATTCAAAATCGTGGAATGTTTGGTTAAGTACACTCTCAACTGCCCGACCAACTAAATCCGCTCGATTATAAGTCGGCATAACAACAGAAACTTTTATCATTTGGCACCTTTTTGTATGAGCACGCTGAACTGCCAGCCAGACTTAAAGCAATCTTAATCACCTAATCAGCGATTCTCTTTCTCAAAAGTAGGTCGATTACATAACGCTTTTCCGTCGCGCTTAAAGCAAAGAACAAAGTGATAAAAAACCATATAACACTAGTTACAACAACCACAACAAACAACTGTATAAACGAGTTTACCGAACTGTCCAAAACCAACAACAATAACAACGAAATAAGACATGGGAGAATATTTGGAAGTAGCGGTTCAAAAACAAATTTCACGAGGCCTACATCCAGTACTCTTGCACAATGCATCGTTTTTAATGTTTTCCCTACAATAACCGCAAGAAGAGTACCTAACGCCACACCCACAAGCCCCAAGACCTGGACTAACACCAAGCTCAACACAACGTTCAGTGCCGATTCAAGAATCGCGATCTTTGCGAATTTCCCGTGCACATTTAACGCAGTTACTAACCTGTTATCAAAAGGGTTAAACAAATAAGCAAAAGAATATATAACCAACACTTGAAGAAC
>NZ_LWGF01001091.1:0-1316 GCF_001635355.1 Oleiphilus sp. HI0125 | reverse complement strand
TTGGCATCACCAACAACAAAAACACTCATTATTATAAGCGATTTGCCTGAGGGAAGTCGTTTGTCAGCAGGCGTGGATAATGGCGATGGGAGCTATAGTTTAGCCCCAGACGATCTTGATGATCTATTTTTTATCCCAAGTCCGCATAGTGGCGATGACGTTCGTTTATCGGTCAGTGTTATTGAGTATGAAGAAATTTCATCCGACCAAGACACTTCTGTAAATGACGAGTTTACCCTTACTCAAGAGGTGGCAGTTGACAGCGTGTCTATCGTTGAGATTGGTCGTGTTGATACGAACCTTGATATAAAAGTTGAAGCTATCGCCGATGCTCCGCTTGTGGTGACGCAACAGGCAGAGGGTAACGAGGATACTGCTATCGATCTGAATATCTCGACATCTTTAGTTGATGGTGATGGTTCTGAGAAGATTACGTCGATAGTGATAGCTGATGTTCCATTTGGTGCGAGTCTTTCTGCTGGAATAGATAATGGCAATAACACCGAGTCCAGGAGATAATATTGTTAACAGAACAACGAAAATAACTACAATTGGGATATCACATATTGCCTGCGCGGTAGGATGGGTAACAAACTGGCTTATGTTATCAACTTCGGCAACGCGCTGTGACTTGGTCGAAAGTTCAGAGTTGAGCAAATCGATTAGCCGATGGCGTACAATCCTATTAAGTACTTTCGGCTTCATGATGGATGAGAACCGTGTAGACACTTGACACAAGATACGTCCACGAATCAATCTCATCACAAACTCAGATCCGAGTAGTATCAGTGCTCCGATAATACTGCCAATGAGAACTAGGTAAGAACCCGTGGGTAAAACCTGGTCGTAAACCACCATGACTATTAGTGGTACTGACAACGCAAAAAATCCAGTTAACACGCTAGTCAAAAGTACATGAGTTTTTAAAGGTTTGAATCGTGCAAATGTTTCTCGAACATAATCAATATTTCTTGCTTCAAGATGCTCTTTCTCTTCGTCAAAAATAAAGTACATCATCCGCTTGTTAAGCAGCTGACTTTCTCGCATCTCAAGGTAATCATCACCATCGAAAACGTGGTAAATGGAATCACGATCAATTGATTCAACTAGTAACAGCTTTTCATCATCCACAACAAAATAAGGAAATCGTCGACATTCAGATTGGCTTGAAAAAATCTCATCATAATTTCTCAAAAATCCAAGCCGCCCTAACACTTCTGCAAGTTGATCAGTCCGAACAAATGCGTCTCTATAACCAAGGACACGTCTTACAGTTAAACTGTCACCCTCGAAAGCTCTATTTTTCAAAAACCTAA
>NZ_LWGF01001090.1:0-984 GCF_001635355.1 Oleiphilus sp. HI0125 | reverse complement strand
GCGCCAGGTGAACTTCCAGTGCAAGGAGTCGAGAAAACAGAGCTTTATCTAAACCTACCAGCAGCAGAGGCCATGGGCACAACCATTCCTGAAGCGCTATTAGGACAGGCGAAAGAAATCATTGAATAGGTTGCCAAATAAACCTATTTGAGAAGTAGGAAAGTCAATGATTAGTAGTTTTGCGTTTTTCGGTGCATTAGAGACCGGTTTTATATTTGCGCTCGTCGCTCTTGGGATATTTATATCGTTTCGTATATTAGATTTCCCAGACCTGACAGTCGATGGATCGTTCCCCTTAGGTGCGGCTGTTGCAGCAAGTACGATTGTGGCTGGCTTGCACCCTTTACTCGCAACATTGCTAGCATGTATCGCCGGCTCAATAGCCGGCGTTATTACGGCGCTGCTAAACGTAAAACTTAAAATACTTCACTTACTTGCTTCGATCTTAACCATGATCGCTCTTTACTCGATCAACCTGCGTATCATGAGTGGACCCAATCAAGCCTTGCTTGGCGTCGAGACCTTGCTCACGCCTCTGGACAACCTCGTCATCGCAGGCACGGAAATCCCGTATTATATTGCTTACCCCATCGCCTTTGGGGTTTTAGCGCTCGTTGTATTGGGACTACTCGTCGCATTTCTAAAAACCGAGCTGGGTTTAGCCATGCGTGCGACCGGTTCAAACTCAAGAATGGCAAAAGCGAATGGCGTTAACACAAGCGCGATGATCATTCTAGGGATGGCTATTTCAAATGCCTTAGTTGCGCTAGCGGGCGCTTTATTTGCTCAAAGCCAAGGCAGTGCTGACGTCACAATGGGCGTCGGGGTTATCGTTATTGGACTAGCTTCTGTTATTGGCGGCGAAGCGCTTCTATCCACTCGCACAATTCTACTTTGGGCATTGGCCTGCGTGGTAGGTTCTATTCTGTATCGCATTGTGATTGCCTTTGCTTTGAATGGCGAAGTCCTCGGTCTACAAGCTCA
>NZ_LWGF01001089.1:0-32083 GCF_001635355.1 Oleiphilus sp. HI0125 | reverse complement strand
GCTCTTGCTCTTGCTCTTGCTCTTGCTCTTGCTCTTGCTCTTGCTCTTGCTCTTGCTCTTGCTCTTGCTCTTGCTCTTGCTCTTGCTCTTGCTCTTGCTCTTGCTCTTGCTCTTGCTCTTGCTCAAGAGTTTGATGCTCAGAAGCTATCTCTGCCAACAAGTTAAGCAACTTCGCATCAACATCTGCACTTAAGCCCGCAGCTGTCTGATCCATCATATCGATCAAACCATCATGACCCTGTTTGATCGTCGCAATAAATTTGGAACTTGGCGCACTTTCAGAATGATTGATTACATCATATGCACTTTCTAAAGCACGACATAACTCTACAATGGCATTCAGACCTGACACCTTCGCGCCGCGTTTAAGCTTTGTAACTTCATCATAAAGCTTATTGAAGTCTTCATTAGTAATCGCGCCTTGCTGCCACTGATCAATAATGCGCTCCGCATCGAGCAAAATATCCAAGCCTTCAGTTAGGAACATTGCAACCAACTGAGGGTCTTGCGTATTCGGTATCAAGGCATCAGTTTCTTGTTCAAGATCTGACATGCGGTGCTGTTTATACGCAGCTAACTTGGCAACTAATTCTATTGATCCTGGAACACTTTGCTGAGGCGATGACTCTAGCTGCGCAATACCTTTACGACACACATCCATGCTCTCTTGCATTAATGCTGCTAGCTTGGCATCAACTTCCAAGCCATTAGCGCGCAACTCTTTCACAAGGTGCTCTAGCGGTACGGCAATCTCAGCAATTGGCTGAATGCCTGCTGTATTCGCACTACCTTTGAGCGTATGAAGCGCACGAGATAACGCATCGTTCACAGCAATCGGCTGGTCACCCTCAACCAACATCGCAAAGTGCACAATAGTATCGATGTGCTGCGTCGCTTCTTGCTCAAAAATACTTAACAAGGAATCTTCAATTTCTTCAGAAGCAACAGTTTTCTGAACCGGCTCTTGCGGATTTTCCGATTCTTCCACTTCACCCGTAGATGGGGCAGAAAGCTCTACTTGCTCACCCGCTATCAATGCTTGCGCATGCGCTTCAACTTCAACAGGATTGAGCACTGGCGCCTGACGTAATTTAAAGTTTTCGACTAAAGCTGGAATATGCGCCGCAATATTCTGAACAAAATCAGCGATAGAGGAATTCATCTCTGTTGTCGCATCAATAATACGATTAAGAAGATTTTCAACTGCCCATGCTATTTCACCAATATCGAGGGCTTCCACCATGCGGCCACTGCCCTTGAATGTATGAAATGCACGGCGCAACTCTGTCAACGCTTCTTTGTCCTCATAATTGTCTACATAGCGCGGTAAATAAGTTTGAATCGTCTCGTTTACTTCTTCCGCTTCTTCAACAAAAATTTCTAGAATTTCATCGTCAATTAAATCATCGTCGGACTCGTCTTGCGGTGCTTCAACTTGCGTAGCGTCGATATCGTTTGCCGGCGCGACTTCAGCTTCAATCTCGATATGCTCTTCGTCTGAAAATTCTTCTGCAACTTGTCCGTCAAACACTACCTTAACTTTCTCAGCCAAAGACTGACTTAAATTAGAGTCTTGCCCTTTTGAGAACGCTTCTAACAACGGAGCCATGTTTTGACGAATCTGATCGATGACATCGAGTTCACCAGCTTTTATTTCAATGGTTTGCTCAATTCGCTTATTAAGTCGCTCTTCCACAACCCAGGCTAGATCTGCAATCGCATTTGCACCAACTAACTTGCCACTACCTTTCAAAGTATGGAAAGCACGACGAAGCTCAGCCAAAGCTTCCTGATTCGCGGCATCAACTTGCAATACTTTAGTCGCCGCTTCGATGTCAGCAGCAACTTCTTCTACTTCTTCAGCAAAGATTTCTAGGATATCTTGATCAATTAACTGCTCATCGCTTTCCTTCGCGACTGACTCTGGCGCTTCACTAGCCGCTTCAGATATGTGGTGAGGGGAAATATGCGTAGTTGCATCCGATCCATTCGTCACGCCAAGCTTATGCAAGCTTTCACGCGCAACTTCCAAGAAGCGGTCGCTTTCTGAAGCACCTTCAGAGAGGCGTTCGATGTAGTACTCAATACTACTAATTGCATCAGCTAAGCGATCTAGCTCTGACCAATCAGGCTTTACTATCTCTCGAATTAAACGTTCGCTGATATATCGACTGCAGCCACTAATCAATTCAGCAGCTTCTTCCAAAGGAATAATCTGTAAGCCACCACGAACACTTTCTAGAATCGCGGGAACACCCTCAATCTGCTTGATATCCCAATTAGAAGTAATAAAACCAACAATGCCATTTTTAGCTAATTCAATTGATGCTTTAGATGCCTCAATCACTGCTGCATTAGCATTCTCAAATTGCTCAACCGGCACGGCACTAGCAGCCTCAGGGCCTTCAGCGAGATGTCGAACTTGAACTTCAACAGACAAAATCGCGTCAGCAAGATTCATCATTGAGTCTTGATCAACCGAAACAAAGTCTTTGCTATCTAAGACATTGATCTGCTCTTCTAGAACTTTTTCTGCATCAGAAATACCGACCATTTGTAGCGAACTGGCCATCTGACGAAGCGCCGGAATTAACTCTTTCAAGTCATCGACTTGAGCGCTCTGATCTCGGGATACAAGGTCAATTTTATCTTTGAAAGAAGCAAGCTCTTCCATCAAAACAGAAGCAATCGTACTTAGCGTTGATTTATCTGGGCCAAGAATCTCTTTTTCTGGGTCGTCATCGATTTGCAATCCAAATTGATCGCGCAATGAAGTAATTCGCTCCGATGAAGCGTCGCTTGTTGCAACATAATAAAGAAGATTTTCCAACAAAGATGTCGGCACTAAACGTGTCATCGCATCATCAGCTTCTTCAATCATAGCCTTAAGCTGAATATCAAGTTCACGCAGTAATTGCTTTTGCGCGCTGCCTAGGCTCTCTTCAGATGCATTCAAGGTCTCTAAGAAGGCGTAAGCAATCGTCCACAATTGACCTAAAGGACTTCCTTTACTAAATTTTTCTAAACGCTCAATCACTTTGCTTAAAAAATTCAAATGCTCTTGAGAGTTGGTATTGCGAATAACGTTTGCCAGAGAAGACTGAAAACGTTGACGAAGCTTACGAAGGTTTTCAGCAACTTTCTTATCCTGCATGCGCGCATTTAAAACAGGATTCGGCTCGATAACATTGCCAGCTAAATCTGGATGAAAGCCCGCCGCAACAAACTCTTCACCTTTAGCCGCTTTAAGGTCATTGAAGACAAGGACCAAAGTAGAAGGAACATCAGCTAGGGCTTCATTAGCAGCTTCTAAATAATTCTGCAGATGAAGAATACCTGCCATCAAAGCTTCTAAAGCTTCATCAAAACTGGCAACCGAATTATCTCGAAGAGCCGCGCATAGCTCTTCCATTTGGGAAGCAACCGTAGCCGCACCGTATAATTCGACCATTTTTAATGTGCCGACAACTTGATGCAGATGGCTCAAGCAAAAATTTAACTGCGTAGGTTCTGAACGATCATTTGCGAAAAGTTCGAGTGCATTGCGCGCAAGCAACAGAGTCTGATCTACCTCTGCCCTAACCCAATCAAGTGCAATGTTTTGATGGCTACTGGCCATTACTCGATACCTCTAATTTTTATTAGTCTCTAACACGCTGGAAAGCCAAGGCGCGTTTATCATCAACTCTTTTCAATTTCGGGTGGCTCCAATCAAGTGCTTCTCCAGCACCAATAATCAGAACACCACCAAGTGCGAGTCGATCACCTAGTTCATTCAAAATTTCATGCCGAAGCTCGTTACGAAAATAAATCAGAACATTCTGGCAGTAAATTAAGTCCTGATTATTGATCGGGCTTTGACTTATATCGCGCATATTCTGTTTCGCAAAACATACACGCTGACGAATGTTTTCCTTAACCTGAAATTCATTTTCAGCTAGCTGTGTGAAGTACGTGCTTTTCCATGCTCGAGGCAACCCAGTCATACGACGTTGTTCATACACCGCGTGACGCCCCTTCCCTAAAACTCCCCAGCTCACATCAATGCCTGTGACACCAAACTTAGGCTCACACTTAATTTCTTTGAACAAGCTATCGCATAAAAATGCCAAGGAGTAACTTTCCTCGCCACTACTGCACCCTACGCTCCAAATAGCTAAGTTCCGGTCTTTCTTTCTCTTTAAGCGACTCTTCATTACCAAGTAAGCAAGAGCCATTGCATTGGAGTCTCGATAAAAACGTGTTTCACCGATAACTAATCGATCCAACAATACCAACCATTCTCCTAGCCCCTGCAAGGGTGCCGATACCTCTTGAAGGTAATGGTCGTAATCGTTATATCCCAATTCGCGCATGCGAATGGTCAAACTAGACTGTAAACGGGATTTTTGATCTAAAGGAAAATGTGTACCAAGCTTCTCTTCAACAAACGACCGCCAACTTTCAAACTGGCGGTCATCCATATTCGGAATGATCAATTCATCTTGACTCATGTCGCTTGTAAACATCCCTTGGGGTTGAACAGACATTTAATTCGGCTCAACCGTACAATCACAGATTACGAAGCTTGCACAGCTTCATCATCATCCAAAGGAAGCTTAAAGCCTGATACCGATTCTCTTAGCTGGCTAGCAGTTTGAGCAAGGTGGCCAACGGATTCTGCCGTTGCACTCGTACCCGCTGTTGTTTGCGATGTAATCTCTTGGATTACATTCATCGTGTTTGATACATGGCCTGCAGACATCGACTGTTGTCGCGATGCATTGGAGATGTTTTGAATCAAGTCAGCTAGGTTCATCGATACGCTCTCGATCTCTTCTAGCGCAACACCCGCGTCTTGAGCCAAGCGAGCCCCACGTACTACTTCGGCAGTTGTTTGTTCCATTGAGATAACTGCTTCGTTCGTATCCGTTTGGGTTGTTTTAACAAGTGCCTCAATCTGTTTCGTCGCTGCCGATGAACGTTCTGCTAGGCGCTGAACCTCGTCCGCAACAACCGCGAAGCCTCGACCTGCGTCACCCGCCATCGATGCCTGAATTGCGGCGTTCAAAGAAAGAATGTTTGTTTGGTCGGCAATGTCGTTGATCAAGGATACGATATCGCCGATTTCTTGCGAAGATTCACCCAGTCGTTTGATACGCTTAGATGTTTCTTGTATCTGCTCACGAATTGTATCCATACCGTTAATGGTATTGTTTACAACGTCAGAGCCTTTTTTCGCGATCGTTACAGATCGCTCCGCAACCGCGGCTGATTCTGCTGCATTTGAAGATACCTGATCAATCGACACAGCCATCTCATTGATCGCCGCAGACGCACCAGCAATTTCTTGTGCTTGGTTTTCTGAAGAGTCGGCCAACTTCATAGTCGCACCCTGCGTTTCACTCGCAGAAGAGGCAACCTGTACAGCCGTATCTCGAATTGCTTTTACCAGACCACGCATCTGATCGATCGCGAAGTTAATGGAGTCGGCTATCGCGCCGGTGAAATCTTCCGTTACTGTCGCTTCAGTTGTGAGGTCACCATCTGCCAGATCAGCTAGTTCGTCTAGTAAACGCAAAATTGCGTTTTGATTTTGCTCATTTTGCTCTTCTGTCATACGCAAACGCTTTTGCGATTCCTGATAAAGCAACACACCAATGACAACGATTAACGCAATAATTAGAGCCAAAATAAAGTAGGCAAGGGCAGCACTGAAGAAGCGGCCATCGGCTTGGCTTTGCACGCTATTGGATAGAGCGTACGTTTCATCAAGTAGCGCAATAGAATCTTCAAAGATTAAGTTAGCCGCTTTACGCACCTTGAATAACTCAGGGGAAGTTTCAAGAATTGCTTGTACGTTACTATCAACATACTCGAACAACTCGGCAATCGCTTCTAGACCATAAATCGCGTCTTCATCTGTCACTTGCGAAATTTCCATGGCCTCATTGCCATCGAACATCGAGTTCATAACACGACCAAACAAGCGCGCATCTTGACCAAAACGATTCGCTGCAATCGCAGCATCCTCATCACCGGATAGAATGTTATTTACACTTCGAACAATACGTTCAGCACGTAGAGATTGACGTTCAGCTACGGAGATTTGGTCGGCTGGAGCATCACCATCAAGAAGAATCGATACAACGTCCTCATACTCCACCTGAAGTTCAGGGATGGTGTCGTTTAGAGTTTGCGCGATCTGGTGAAGGCTAAGAACGGTGTCTTGGTTTTCAAGAATACGGTCAGCATTGGAACGCACATTCTCCCAACGCGCCGTTACGCCCGTCTCGATAGGTAGAACGGATGCCGGCAAGCCAGTCTCTGGATTACCATTGACGATATATCCAAGTAGCTTTTCAAAATCTTCACGCGAGCGCTTTAACTGCGCGAAAGCTTCTTCTTTACCAGATGCAGCTTCCGTCGAGTTTTTCGCAATTTCTTGAGAAAGTACTCTCAAGTCACTGGCGTACGCACTGTAATCTCTATCGTAACTACTATCACGCCCGATAAAGTAAGAAACCACTATTAGAAAAACTAACAATGTGACGAGGGCTATCCCTAACCAAAAGATAACCCCTGTGTTATCTTGATCAGAGCTGAATCTTCCGGACATAATCTTCATTTTTTTTCTGGCTCCCGGCCTTTCGCAGTTCTTACTATTTTTGTGTCAATGACACGCTTGTAAATCTGGCGTCTGATACCAATCGCTTAGCATCAAACACCAACCAATCTTTACCATCTCTATTGAATGCACCATCCACAAAGGCAACGATATTTTTCGACAATGGTTCTGAAGTGGTATTTTTCAATCCTTCTTGTTCGAAGTGTTGCATGCCCTGAACGTGGTCGACCAATAAACCACTGAGCATGTCGTTATGTTCCACAACAAGAATTCTTTTATCTCGAGATCTAATCCGTTCGCTTGGTACGCCAAAAAAACGAGACAAATCAATGATAGGAATGAGGCGGCCTCGAATATTGGAAACACCCAACACCCAAGCTTTTACTCCAGGAATAACGGTATATTTTGGAACATGTAATAGCTCGGACACGGACCCCATGCCGGCTATGAATTGATAACCCGCTAGCGAAAATCCGATACCACTAAAATATTCACGAACTTCTTCTTGGGCAGGCAAGCCTACAGAAAACTGCGCACTTTTCTTCGCTATATCTCGTAAAGCATCAAACGAGTGCGCGACTTCACTACTCATACTATTTAATCAAGTAACTCGTTAATGGTAGCGATGAGGTCATTTTCGCTAACTGGCTTAACTAAGTATCCTTTCGCACCTTGGCGCGTACCCCAAACTCGATCGGTCTCTTGATCTTTGGTAGTAACAATCACTACTGGAATGTCAGCGGTCTCAGGTGTTCTCGTTAATTGACGAGTTGCTTGGAAACCGTTTAACCCAGGCATTACAACATCCATCAAAATAAGATCAGGACGTTCCTGACGTGCAACGGCTACGCCATCTGCGCCATTATCAGCTGTAATTACTTCGTGTTTATGCTGGTCGAGAATTGTTGAAATCTTGCGAATTTCTGTTGGTGAATCATCGACGATAAGTATACGAGCCATAGCTCTCCCTCATTTAATTCATCTTGCGATGAGAGAATTGTTAATCCTTTACTTAGCCATTTTGAGGTGCATGATTACGAATCGTACTCAGCAACTCATCCTTACTAAACGGCTTAGTTAAATATTGATCTGAACCCACAATACGGCCTTTAGCCTTATCAAACAGACCATCTTTACTCGATAGCATAATGACCGGGGTTGATTTAAAAGCACTGTTATTTTTGATCAAAGCGCAAGTTTGATAACCATCAAGACGTGGCATCATAATATCGACAAAAATAATGTCTGGATTTGAATCTGCAATCTTTGCCAAGGCATCAAATCCATCGGTTGCCGTAATGACCATACAACCTACCTTCTTTAATAAGGTTTCAGCTGTACGTCGAATGGTCTTACTGTCGTCGATGACCATTATTTTTAAATTTTCGAAATTATCTTCCATTTGTATTACTGCCTAGGCAATTACCCGTGCACTGTGTGCGTTTTTTATATAAACAATAGGCGCCATTATTGGTCCATAAAACTTACTATAGACCAATATCTTAAAAGTGTTTCTTAATATCAATTCACGAACTGAATTGCTAAGTATCTATTATGTATAACTTATTTCTGAAACTTGGGCTTATTTTCACTGTCTTAACGACGTCAAAGTCCCACGCATCAAACACTTACCCTGATTTAAGTAGCTTAAGTGCTCTATGACGACTATCTTTGACACCTTATTTTTAAGACTAGTACAAAAATTATTTTTGGTAGGTTTTCTATGGCGATAAAGCTTGGAATTGTGATGGACCCCATCACAACCGTAAACACAAAGAAAGACAGCACATACGCAATGATGCTTGCCGCTGATGCAAAGGGCTGGGAAATCTACTACATGGAGCAAAAAGATTTATCGCTCGTTCAAGGCGAAGCTTACGGCTCTATGCAACGCATACATCTCAAACAAGACCCCGAAAATTGGTACGCATTAGATAACTCAGTCGATAGCCCTCTCACTCAGTTAGATGTTTTATTAATGCGCAAAGATCCGCCTGTAGATAGCGAATTCATCTATGCCACCTATATTGCAGAACGGGCTGAGCAGCAAGGCTTACTAGTGGTCAACAAACCTCAGAGCCTTAGAGACTGTAATGAGAAGGTTTTCGCTACGGCTTATCCACAGTGTTGCCCTCCCGTATTAATCAGTCGCAACCCAAAACAGTTGAGAGCCTTCGTTGATGAGCACCAGCACGTCATTTTCAAGCCATTAGATGGAATGGGTGGCACCTCTATATTTAACGTAAAAGCTGGCGACCCAAATATTGGTGTCATATTAGAAACGCTTAATAATTTTGGTGAAACGCAAGTGATGGCTCAACGCTATATCCCCGAAATATTAAAAGGAGATAAGCGCATACTCATCATTGATGGAAAGCCCATCGATTACGCTTTAGCAAGAATTCCCAGTAAAGGCGAGCATCGTGGTAACTTAGCCGCAGGCGGAAGAGGGGAGGCACAACCGCTTACAGATCGTGATCATTGGATAGTGTCTCAGATTGCTGATGATTTAAAAGCCCGCGGTCTGCTCTTCGTTGGCATCGATGTCATTGGTGATTACCTCACCGAAATTAATGTCACTAGCCCTACGTGCATTCAAGAAATTAATCGCGCCTATGATCTTGATATTGCAGGCGATCTAATGTGCGTTATCGAACAGAAGTTAAATCAATAATTCGTCTAAATAGACCGGAGAGCATGAAGTCGTGGCAGCAATACCTCAAGCAAATATAAAAGCTAGTGACCGCTTGAGCTTCACCATTTTTGTCGCCATTGCACTCCATGTACTCATGGTACTCACCGATTTTATTCAAGATGACCCCAAACCCGTCGCCAAAACCATGGAAATTACCTTGGCACGATTTGATGACGAAAAACGGCCTGACCAAGCAGATTTTTTAGCTCAAACTAATCAGCAAGGCAGTGGAAACGTCGAGGAAAAAGTAAGACAAAGTTCTCCAACTAAGTCGATCGATGAAAGTATGCTAATTCAAGAATCAGCATCTCCGGCCAAACCACAACAACAAGAAACTGAAAAACGAAGCGCTGTGGTAACGCGTGTCGCAGATGATTCTTTCAGTGCGTTGTTCGCTCCCGATCAAGAGTATGTCCCTGATTCTGAGCAGCCTGAATTACGCTCTCTGATTGAGCGCAGCTTGCAAATTGCAGAATTAGAAGCAAGCTACGAAGAACAGCTTCAGCAATATGCCAAAAAACCTCGTGTTACTCGTCTAGCAGCGGCTTCTACAATGAAGGCTGTTGATGCACGTTACGTTGAACAAGTCGTTGCTAAAATTGAGCGGGTAGGGCGTCAATTTTTCCCTACAGATCGTGGACGTAAACTGTACGGAAAGCCTCGCGTTTTAATCTCCATCTATTCAGATGGCAGTCTTAGAGATGTTGAAATTCGTTCAAGTTCTGGTGACCTAGTATTAGATGCAAAAACCAAAGATATCGTCAGCCGCGCCGCGCCCTTTGCTCCCTTCCCAAGTGAAGTAAGAAAAGAACGCGATGTACTTGAACTCATCCGTACATTTTCTTACACAGGAAAAGGTGTATATAGCTTTTAGCGCGACTAAACTACGGCCAGCGCAATATTTGAGAGAGCCAAGTTGACTGATTCAATCAACCTACAAAACCATTTTTTAATTGCGATGCCGCGTTTAGAAGATCCGCACTTCAATGGCACGATCACATACGTTTGCCAACATAATGAAGAAGGAGCCATGGGTATCGTGGTCAATAAAGCCGCTTATCTCGATCTAAATGAAATATTCGAGCAACTCGAGCTTCCTCTTTTAGAAACTGAGTCGCCAATTGAAGTCATGCAAGGCGGTCCGGTTCAAGTCGATCGAGGCTTCGTTCTGCATAACGATGGTTCATCTTGGGACAGCTCCTTTGCCGTAACCAAATCAATTCAATTAAGTACGTCTCAAGATATTTTAGCTGCGATTTCAAAAGGTAATGGCCCAGAAAATTATCTTGTCGCTCTAGGCTATGCTGGCTGGGGCCCAGGACAATTGGAAGAAGAGATCGCTCAAAACTCTTGGCTAACCTGCGTATCTAGTGAAGAAGTGATCTTTTATACCGACACCAAAAGCCGCTATGACAGAGCATTAGCAAGCATCGGGCTAGATGCAAGCCAACTCACATGGCAAGCAGGCCATGCCTAAAAATTATATCTGCTTCGATTTCGGTCTAAAACGCATTGGTGTTGCTGTTGGTAATGACTTCATTGCAACAGCCAAAGAACTATCACCAATAAAAGCGAAAGACGGCACTCCCAATTGGCAACAACTTGAGGCACACCTAAAAGAGTGGCAGCCAACAGCAGCCGTTATTGGCCTGCCGCTTAACATGGATGGAAGTGAGAGTGAGCTCAGTGCTCGGGCACGAAAATTCGCAAATAGAATACATGGTCGCTATCACCTAGCAACGCACATGCAAGACGAACGTTTATCAAGTTACGAAGCAAAAGGAATTGTATTGTCTGAACAGGGGCATAGAGACTTTGGTGAATATTCAGTAGACGGCCTTGCGGCCTGCCTCATCTTAGAAAGTTGGTTTGCGCAGAAGCAAGACGAGAACTAACTCGAAAAGATTAAGATAAGAATCAAAGGAAGATGCACTGATTAAACCCTCAGAATTAAACCAGTGCGAGACAAACTAGTTCACAGCATCTTTAAGCGCTTTGCCAGGCTTAAAACCAACGCTTTTACTCGCTGGTATCTGAATTGTTTTTCCTGTTTGAGGGTTCTTGCCGGTGCGTGCACTACGCTCTCTTTGAGAAAAAGTTCCGAAACCAATCAAACTAACTGGATCGTTTCTGGTCATAGCATTCGTGATTTCATCGGTTAATGCATTGATGACTTCACCCGCTTTATCTTTAGTTAATCCTGTTTTTTCGGCGATAGCTGCTGCAAGTTCAGGTTTTTTCATAACATTTCCTCTTTTATTATTTGCTTTGAAAACGGCGAAGGCTTAACTTTGCTGCCCTTTAAGATAGCGAACTTAAGTAGCTAAGCAATCAAAAAATCAATAATTGCCAGATTTCATAATATTTGACATCGAATTCGACATACATTGACCTCTTTGTGGCTTAAATCTCACAAATAACAAACTACTTAATAGATAATCTCGCTAATAAATAGATTTTATTTTTTACCCATCTCAGGATCTTGATGGGGTTTTGCAGGAGTATTCAGTGAACGTCAATTTAGCGTTGCGCAAAATCCGCTGGCTTGTATTGTGTATTGGTCTAGCGACGATTTTCGGTGGCTGTAAAGCGATTAACCAATTTTTGGTAAAGCCATTCATCAAGCCAACCGGTGATACAGTAACGCTTCTTGGTGAAGCACACATCGTTCCTTATCTATTAACAACAGATGATACCGAAGCAGGTTGTGCTGGTGCTGAAGCGCTTACATCTATGGTTATGGCGCTAGGTCGAATTACTGAAGAACCTCACGAACTTGCAATTCTTCTTCACCTTGGTGCAGGCGGCTGTGAAGAGGCAAGAGCAGCAGAGAAAGAACTAGAATATCTTCGCTACATCCGTGCACTTCAGCCTGACTTCGCTGAAGATGCATTGATCGCACAAAAACGCCACCACTTAAAAGCTGCAAAACGCTATCTCGTCGCCTGGGATGAACTGATCAAGTTCAATGACGACAACGAAATCGGCCGTCCTCTCGAGAATGGTGGTGTTGAGTGTCCCGAGTTGACACAAGACTTTGACCAAATTGTTTGGCTAGCTGGCCTTGCTGGCGGATTACTTGCCCTTAACAACGACATCATGTCGGGCTCTTATATCGGCGTTCCTAAAAATATCGCCGCTCAAGCAGAACGTGCAGCTGGCTGTCTAGATAATAAGAAATGGTTCGGCGCACCGCTCGCACTTAAAGCAACAGTATGGAGCTTGCTACCAGGTGCGACACCAGAAGGGGAAGACCCGTGGGCTCGCTTAGAGCAGGCTGACCTTATTGGTGAAAAAGCACGCGTACGCTTGTCACATGTTTTCCATGCTGTAGCCGCTTACTCTAAAGGCGACGACGAGCGTTTACGTGCGATCATGAAACGTCATGCTGAGCAGATAAATGAATTTCCTGCAAATGAGCAATATCGTTTATTCGATGCAACCGCGACAGAAGTCTTAACGCGACTCTCAGATAAAATGTGGACAGAAGCAACTGGCAAGCGAACACCACTTGGTGGTCTAGGCACTTTCTGGGACGAAAACGCAGCAGACGATATCGAGGAAGTTTCACTCGACGACCTCTTCTAAAACCCTTTTGTGAACTAGCGCACGTCATTATTGCTATAACGAGAATTAATAGTGACTAATTGGAACGAATTAGCGCTATTCACACCTAGTTACCCTTCCTAAGAGCCGATATAATCTATCGGCTTTTTTATTCGATATAACAACGAATTACCTAAATATAAATTTAAACTAGGGGGTAGGAATTTCGTGGTTTCCAATACTTTAAAAAGTCGCTCACCCATTGAGTGGCTATCGTCCCTTCCTGCTTGTATCTTGCTTTTGATGGTTGTCATCTTTAGTACAAGTAGTGATGTCCATAACCAAATACTGCAAGTAGGCGAACATTATTGGGAGGGTTATTACAAACTACGTACAGATCCCGAGCTACCAAGCTGTGATGCTCAACTTGATGTTGAGGCTGCCGTACAAGAGCGACTAGCTGAAAGCGCGGAAGAAGACGACTTCGGTCTTTTCGATGCCGAACCAGCTGATCCTGAGCTCATTCGCCAATCAATAATAAACTCAAAAGCAGATTGTGTTGCTGCCTTTGAGTCGTACGAAGAAACTAAACAACGAATCACTCCTGCATTGGAAACTTTCAGAGCTGTTGAGTTATTCGTTTCTGAAGTGATTGCTGTAGGCATCATGTCCCAGAAATTTATTCTGGTTGGTCTAATCTTACTATGCGCTACAACTGCTACATTCACACGTCACCACATTGCTATGCGTCCGGTGATGTCTCGCTTAGATCACTACGTGGCGAGCACAGCTCAGTTAGCTGCTAATGGCTTACTACTGGCGTCTGCTGTAGCATTTAGAGATCTAGCACATTCAGATGGATCCAAAATAACCGCTGACGTGGCCTTCATTCATGAACTCTGGGTCTATGGCTTCGGCGTACTCACCATCATGAGTGCCATCAACATATTCCGACCTGCGGCAGATCTCACACCAGGCGGCAACATTGGTCGAGCTGGTCTAGCTATTCCATTGTACGCAACCATGACAATCATTGCTGCGGCGTTCTTCTTCTTTGGCCTAGGTGAAGGCAACAAGCCTAACCCAGCAGCACTAGGTATTCACCTAGACAAGCTTCTTGATCTCAGTGACATGTTCTTGAACGTCGGCTTGTACGTCTGGATCGGTATGATGCTTAAGCAAACGCGCTTTGCATCGCTCGTGCTTTCTTTGTTCAAGCCATGGAAACTACCACCAGAGCTATTAGTTGTTCTTGTCGTAATTCTTGCGGCTATTCCAACAGCCTACACTGGCGGTTCAGGTATTTTCGTTATTGCGGCAGGTGCCGTGATTTATCACGAGTTACGCGCTGCAGGTACGCGTCGTCAATTGGCACTAGCAGCGACAGCGATGTCCGGCTCAATGGGTGTTGTATTACGTCCTTGCTTGCTTGTGGTTGTTATCGCATTTATGAACCGTGAAGTCACAACTGACCAGTTATTTGGTTGGGGTGTATACGTATTCATGCTGAGCGCGGTGATGTTTGGCTTCTTTGCATTGACGCTTAACCGTCAGAGCAAGTTTGAACTTGCATCTCCAGGGCAAGCTTTCCCTGAAATGCTTCAAGCTTTCCGTCCATTGATTCCTTACATCATCTTGTCTGTTGCCGTTGTATTGTTCTATCGCTATGCGGTAAACGTTCGCTTAGACGAATTCTCAGCAGCACGTATTCTTCCAGTTATGATGCTTGTGATTTTGATTTATGAGCACGTGACGAAGAAAGAAGCAGTTAGCGAAGATGGTAAAACGAAGATTCCTCACAAAGGCATCGAAACCAACATTCGTACCGCAACGAATCAGACAACAGCAGAAATCGGCGCATTATTGTTATTAATCGGCTGTACTATCTGTCTTGGTGGAACCATCGAGCGCTCCGGCATCGTAGAGACATTCCCTGCTGAATTCTCAAGCGTTTGGGCGGCAATGGGCTTACTTGTTTGCGTATTGATCGTCATGGGTATGATCATGGAACCGTTTGGCGCAGTTATCTTAGTAAGCCAGACAATTGCTCCAATCGCTTACAGCGCAGGTATAGATCCAATTCACTTCTGGATGCTGACACTGGTAGCGTTTGAGCTTGGTTATCTTAGCCCACCGGTTGCACTTAACCACTTACTTGCACGCCAGGTTGTAGGTGAGAAAGAAGCTCTGGCTGCTGTGCTAACAGAAGGAACCTTCTACCAGCGTTATGAGAAAATACTTCTCCCTCTTATTACGATGGGTACAGTACTTCTTATCGTTGCGTTCACACCACTGTTTTATCAAATGATGTCTTAGTGACACCTTGGTAAACCAATAGTAAAAGCCCTGCCTGATCTATCACGCGGGGCTTTTTTCTACTTACTCAATTCACATGAAAAATCACATAGAAAAGGATTCCTATGCAACTCAATCGCACTGCTGCATTACTGCTTAGCATAGTCATTACGACACTCTTAATAGTTCATTCATCAAAATTAGAAGCAAAGAACCTGCAAGGCTCCAAAGAGCAGTGCAAAAGGATCGCGACAAAGATCGATATGATCAATGATAAAAGACGTGCAGGAGGCAGCTCCGCACAAATGGACAAGTGGCGAAAAAAGCGAAATGCACTAAGCGATAAGGCTTATAAATTGAATTGCAGAAAACACGGAATAATCAAATAGGCATAAAAAAACCGGTGACTGTTTCCAGACACCGGCTTTTTAAACTTCAGGCCAAGCTACTAAGCCTTAGGCCCTGCAGCAACGATAGACTCTGATACATCAAACTTCTTAAAATTCTCAACGAATTGAGAAATCAAATCAGCCGCTTTCGCATCATAAGCATCTTTGTCTGCCCATGTATCACGAGGGTTAAGTAGGCCAGAATCAACGCCTGGTACAGCTACTGGGATATCCAAGTTAAGCTGTTCTAAATGTGTTGTTTCCGCATCAGCCAAAGCACCGCTCTGAATTGCAGAAATGATTCCACGAGTTGTTGGGATGCTAAAGCGCTGGCCCACACCGTATGAACCACCAGTCCAACCAGTGTTAACTAGGTAAACTTTGGAACCGAATTCTTCCATACGCTTCATTAGCAATTCAGCATATTCACCCGCTGGGCGAGGGAAGAACGGCGCACCAAAACATGTTGAGAATGTTGACTTAAGCTTAGAGTCTGAGCCCATCTCAGTAGAACCAACCAAAGCCGTGTAACCACTTAGGAAGTGATACGCTGCTGCTTCTTTGCTCAGCAATGATACTGGAGGCAAGACACCTGTCATATCACATGTTAGGAAAACGATTGCATTTGGCTCGCCAGCAAGATTCTCTAGTACACGTTTTTCAACGTGCTCTAGCGGATATGCACAACGACCATTCTCAGTAAGAGAGGTGTCAGTGTAATCAGGAGTACGAGCATCATCATCGATTTTTACATTCTCAACGATCGCGCCAAACTTAATAGCGTCCCAAATAATTGGCTCATTCTTTTGGCTAAGATCAATTGTCTTCGCGTAACAACCACCTTCAAGGTTAAAGACCGTGCCTTTACCCCAACCGTGTTCGTCATCACCAATCAAATAACGCTCTGGATCTGCTGAAAGCGTTGTCTTACCTGTTCCAGATAGACCAAAGAACAAAGTTGTTTCGCCATCTTCACCGACATTCGCGGAACAGTGCATTGGCAAAACATCTTTTTCAGGAAGAAGGAAGTTCTGAACAGAGAACATCGCTTTCTTCATTTCACCAGCGTAACGCATGCCTGCAAGAAGTACTTTGCGTTGCGCGAAGTTGATCATAACAGTGCCGTCACTATTTGTTCCGTCACGCTCTGGTACACATTCAAAACTAGCAACGTTCAAAATTTGCCATTCTTGCTTGTCAGCAGGATTAAATGTCTCAGGACGGATAAACAAGTTGCGACCAAACAGATTTTGCCAAGCAGTTTCTGTTGTCACTTTAACAGCAAGATAGTGCTCAGGATCAGAACCAACGTGAAGGTGAGATACATAGCTGTCTTTTTCAGCAAGATACGCTTCAACACGCTCCCACAATGCATCGAATTTATCCGCATCAAAAGGGCGGTTGATCGGACCCCAGCCAATAGCATCAGACGTGCTTGGCTCTTCAACAATATAACGGTCCATTGGAGAGCGACCAGTTCTCTTACCAGTTGTAACAACTAAAGAACCGTTAGCAGCTAAACTGCCTTCTTTACGCTCCAGTGCATGTTCAACTAGTAATGCTGAACTTAGATCAACAAAAGTGTTACTCACTTTGACCTCACCTAAAATAAAACTAACTGGCTTGGAAAAATCCAAACCCTTATAAAATTGGGGCGCTATTATGACAAATCGCCAATTAAAAAACGACAGTAAAATAGACGCCAAGCATTATGCGCTTTATGTGTTCAATGAATAACCAATTAGTGCGGCTTACCGACATTAAATAACTCATTGACACGCTCGCGATCAAATTCGTAATGCGCACCACAAAATTGACAATCGATTCCTATCACAGGCTCTTCATCAAGAATCGACAGCGCCTCATCTTTCCCTAAAGAATAAAGAGAATTTAAAGACCGCTCCTCGGAACATGTGCATTCAAAACGCACAGGCTCTGACTCATACACTTGCAGACTTTCTTCATGATAAAGACGATGCAAGATAGTCGCATTGTCATTCTGTTTGACCTCTTCAAAGCTCAATGTCTCAGCGAGCTGCCTAACACGATCCCAAGCATCTTGATCATCGATATATTTGTAATCAGGAAGCTTTTGAAGCATCAAGCCATAACAGTACTCGTCATCACTCGCAAACATGAAATGCGTATCTAGCTGCTCTGATAAATCAAAGTAATGCGCCAAACATTCAGCCAACGTCGATCGCTCTAAAGGCACAATCCCTTGATAACGCTGTCCCTTATCAGGCTCTATGGTGATCGCTAGTTGTGCTTTCCCCAACAAATCGCCTAAATCATTAGAGTCCGGCAAAGCGTCCTCATAATGCACGATACTTCGAAAAGACTTTTGATCTGTCGCTTCTGCCATTAACAAACTGACGGGGCCTTCACCTCGAGCATGTACAGCTAGTCTACCTTCAAACTTGAGTGTTCCTGTCATCAATACAGATGCACAGGTTGCTTGTGCTAACAACGCTCTAGGTATTTGGGGATAGTCTTTGTTTGCAGTAACTTCTTGAAAGCTTTTTGACAAGCGAACAATTTCACCTCGAATATGGCATTCATCAAGGAGGAATTTTTGGAAGGAATCTCCTTCAAGCATAATTATCTCTCTGTCTCTAATCGTTTCGTTGATCTTTGAAACGATGAATTAAACGACGATCCCGTTTATTCGGTCTTCTAAACGGTACTGGCTGACTTTCGCGTTCCGCACGACGCTCCGCCACTTTCTTTTCACGCTCTATTCGACTTTCTTCCGTTTCTTCATATAGCTGTTGAGCTAAGGTTGCGTTTTGACGACGATCTGACAAGCCAGCCACTGTCACGACTTTATCCACCCAGCCTTGTCGAATTTGCAAAGTAGCGCCCAAATCGACCGTCTTACCTGGTTTGCAACGCTGACCGTTGTATTGCACTTTGCCGCCCTCTACAGCTTCTTTAGCCATAGACCGGGTCTTAAAAAATCTTGCTGCCCACAACCATTTATCGATACGAACTTTTTGCTCAGAACTTTCTGTCATGACGAAGGCATTACATCCATAAATGAAGACAACAAAGGATAGTCACTTTTCACTCTCATAGGTCCGCGGCTATCTGGTTTTACGATATTGATCAAATGCACGAGTCCCGCTTTTTTAGCAGAATGAAGGACATCTTCATTATCATCAAAAAATACTGTTGAGCGTGGATCAAAATGTACTTTTTTGCGCAAAGCTGTCCAAAACTCTGGATCTTCTTTCGGTAAGCCAAAATCATGAGATGTATGCACTTCATCAATATAATCGCCTAGATTGGTGCATTGCATCTTAATTTCAACACCTGCTCTGTGAGAATTTGTCACAAGCAATACGCGATAAGGTCCAGCGGATATTGCACTCAGGAATTCTTCAGCAAATGGCCGGTAGGCTATTTTGTCTTTCACTTCATGTTTTAATTGGATCAAATCCATATCAAGTAAGTCAGACCAATAATCAAAACAATACCAATTTAAGGTTCCTTTAAGATCTCGAAAATACTTGCTCAGAAATGTATTCGATTCTTCAAGCGTCATTCCTCGCGTATCAGCGAAGCGCTTTGGAAGATGTTGCATCCAAAAATAATTATCGAAATGCAGGTCTAACAAGGTGCCGTCCATATCAAGGAAGACGGTATCGATTTGATTCCAGTTGAGCATCAAACTCTCTATACTTTATGGCAATTGATTCGATGCATTTTAACGAAGCAGGGTAGCTATGTCAGATTTAAGCGCGTTTTTTGAACCACTTTCAGTTATTGCCAAGGATGCCGGCAAGGCAATTTTAGAAGTATATAACTCAGATTTTCCTATCGAGATAGATACTAAAAGCGACGATTCCCCTGTTACCAAAGCCGACTTAGCGGCACACCAAATCATTGAAAAGGGTCTACAAGCCCTAACTCCAGATATCCCTATTTTGTCAGAAGAGGGTGGTCTACCAGAGTATACAGAGCGAAAGCATTGGCAACGCTACTGGCTTGTTGACCCACTAGACGGCACAAAAGAATTCATTAATAAGAATGGCGAATTCACCGTTAATATCGCCTTCATTGAAAACCACGAGCCAGCGCTTGGACTCGTTTATGTTCCGGTAACAGATACCTTATACTTGGGCGGCCTAGCATTCGGAAGCTTCAAAAACTCAGCAGGATTACACGAACAAATTTCGATCAAGCCCGTTAATCTCGGCACCACATTAACGGTTGTAGGAAGTCGTCGACACGGTGCAGAAGCACTAGATAGCTTGTTAGAGAAAGTTTCAGATACGTTCTCGAATGTCGATCGTGTAGATATGGGTAGCTCCCTCAAAATTTGCGCCTGCGCTGAAGGATCCGCTGATTGGTATCCACGCTTAGCACTCACTTGTGAATGGGACACCGCTGCGGCGCACGCTGTTCTGAAAGGCGCCGGCGGTGAAATCTATACTCCGGAACTCACACCATTGCGTTACAACACAAAAGAAGAAATGTTGAACCCTTTCTTCCATGCCGTAGGTGACACGAGCTTTGATTGGAAAAAATTTCTATAAGCGGAAATTATCAGCTATTCAAAACGAAAAAAGCGCGACCTTTTTCAAGATCGCGCTCTTATAAAACCTTCAAAGCTATGGCAGCTTAATCTTCTTGCTCTACCACATCATTCGCTTTTCGGCCGTTTAAGGTACAACCCAAGCAACGTACAAATGTCGTTTCAAAAGGACCTTCGACTAATACTTCGAATGACTCTCCAATGTTACCACCAAGCGCAGAAAATGGTGATGAAACAATAAATACGCCCGCACCAAGAATAGTCGTGACAAACATTAATGGACGCACAAACAATGCGTCGCCAGTCATCGCCATTGCACTTGGGGTTTCATTAACAGGATTTGCATGGGCAATAGTTGGAAGAACAAGACTCACACACAGCGCCACACTGCATAATATTTGTTTAATTTTATGGTACATCGAAACTCCTCCACCAGAGCCGAATTTTATTAAAGAGACTTCTAAGAATGCACGTTAAGTGAATGTTTTAACTATAGCTGCTGTTTGCTCACTGTCTAATGCTTCATCCCGATTACCTTATTTCTTGTGATCACTTTTGACACACTGAACAAAATACCGTGCTTCTACCCGAGTGCCTGATTTCTTTAAGGGTCTCACCACAGTTTTTACACGGCTCACCTTGGCGACCATATACGAACAACTGTTGCTGAAAGTAGCCCGGCTTGCCATCCCCACCGACGAAATCCCGCAAGGTTGTCCCGCCTTGATCAATCGCTCGACTCAATACAAGCTTTATATTTTTAAGCAATTCAGCATAACGCTTTTTTGAAATTCGCCCTGCGGCACGTGAAGGGTGAATGCCTGACAGAAACAAAGCCTCATTAGCGTATATATTTCCAACCCCTACAACGACATGGCTATCCATAATGAATTGCTTCACAGCAATAGATCGACTCTTTGATTTTTGATGCAGGTAATCAACATCGAACGCATCCGACAAAGGCTCTGGTCCTAACTTGTTGATTAACTCATGCTTACTCCAATCCTCTGTCCACAAAATAGAGCCAAAGCGTCTAGGATCGTTAAAACGCAATACATGATCTGCAAAGCAAAAATCCACATGATCATGCTTCTGTACTTCAGTATCTGCAGACACAACCCGCAAACTCCCTGACATTCCCAAATGAATTAAGATACTTCCTTGATCAAAACTCATGACAATATACTTGCCGCGTCGAGTCACGCTTTTTACGAGATTAGGCGACCAAATTTCTAACTCCGTAGAGACAGGCCAGCGTAATCGGCTATTACGAATTGTCATACCTTGCAGGACTTTCCCTTCGCTGTAAGGCAAAATACCGCGTCGCGTTGTTTCTACTTCTGGTAGTTCAGGCACTATTTATTCACTCAGATTGAAAGGTTGATCATTGTCTACGAAGCAGGGTAAGCAAATCAAACACTTGGGCGTTGATGCTGGTGGCACATTCACCGACTTTGTTCTGATTGAGTCAGACCAGATGCAAACACATAAAGTTCTCTCTACGCCAAGCAATCCGGCGAAAGCGATTATTCAAGGCATCCTTGAACTCGGTCTTGAAGATGACTTGCTATCTGGTTCCCTGAACATTATTCATGGCAGTACAGTTGCGACAAATGCCGCGCTAGAAGGTAAAGGCGCACGCACCGCTTACATCGCCAACAAAGGCTTCAAAGATGTACTCAGCATTGGCCGTCAAAATCGCAAAGAACTATACAATCTAAAACCGATCAAAACTGACCCGCCAGTACCGCCAGAATTATGCTTCGAAGTTGACTGTCGACGCGATGCACAAGGCAACATCATTACTCCCTTAAGTGATGAAGCGATCTCTCAGCTAGTTGAAGATGTAAAAGAGAGCAGTGCCGAAGCGATCGCTATCAACCTTTTATTCTCGTTTTTGAATAGTGAGGAAGAACAACGCATTGAGAGCGCCTTGAACAAAGACTTTTTCGTCTCCCGTTCGTCTTTTGTATTGCCGGTTTATAAAGAATATGAACGCGGCATCGCTACATGGCTTAACGCGTCATTGGGCCCAAAGGTCAATAACTACCTGAGCATGCTTCAAGACAAACTCAAGAACAATCATGTTCAAATCATGCAATCGTCTGGCGGCCTACTGACACTGGATGAGGCCAAAAAACGCGCCGTTAATCTTCTTCTCTCTGGACCTGCTGGGGGGCTATCAGCCGTCCGATTACTCGGAAAGTCACTCAATCAAACGAAAATACTCAGCTTTGATATGGGAGGCACAAGCACCGATGTGAGTTTAATGGATGGAGATTTCTTGTTAAGCAGCGAAAACTCCATCGCTGACTGGCCAGTAGCTATCCCTATGCTAGATATGGATACTATCGGGGCAGGCGGCGGCTCTATTGCCTGGATAGATGAAGCGGGCATGCTACATGTTGGGCCTGAATCTGCAGGTTCTAATCCAGGGCCGGCCTGCTATGGCCAAGACGGAGATAGGGCAACCGTGACGGATGCTAACTTGATTCTTGGTCACATCCCTAGATCTGCCAAACTGGGTGGTTCATTAAGCTTAGACTTCGATAAAGCAATCCAAGCAATCGAAAAACTAGCGCAGCAACTATCTTTGAGCATTGAAGAAACGGCGCAAGGCATCGTTCAACTTGCAGAACAACAAATGTCAGCAGCGCTGCATAATATCTCAGTCAAACAAGGGCATTCGCCTAAAGACTTCAGTTTATGTTGCTTTGGTGGCGCAGGCGGGATGCATGTTTGCTCTCTTGCAGAAAAACTCAATATCAAACGCGCTATTATCCCACGCAATTCTGGCGTCTTGTCTGCGTTCGGCATGCTCACCGCAGCGCCTATGCGTAATGCAACACACTCCTACATTCACCCTTATCAAGACGTTAGCAAAGAAACACTTGCTGACTTATTTGACAAAATGAAAGCGGAGATAGCTGAAGACAGCCCAGAACTTGCGCAAACAGGGAAGATTAAACAACACCTAGATTTAAGATACTTGGGGCAAAGCTACACGATTGAGGTACCTTACTCTGAGCGCTCTGTCGAGGAGTTTGAAGCCGCACATGAACAACGCTTTGGTCATCGTTTAAATAAAAAAATCGAGCTCGTTAATCTGAAGTTGAGTATCGAAGGTGTTCCAGCAATTAATTCTTTATCGAAACCAATGCATACAAGTTCTTCTTCAACATCATTGCTAAACAATGAAATCGCAGTGATCGAACGAGATCATATTCAACTGGGCGATATAGTGACTGGTCCAGCTATTATCACAGAAAAAATATCGACCACCTGGATACCAAAAGCCTGGCAATGTGAATTAGATAGGTTTGGAAATTTACTGCTATCGAGGCCTTAAGATTTGATTTCGTAAAGCCTAGAGATAACCTGACCTGCGTTTTTGGATTTCAGCTCTTGCCATGCGCTAGGAATGTCTAGCTGTGACAATTCCGCTTCTGTTTCGATGTAAACAAGCCCCTCTGGCGCTAAGACTTGCCGGTTATCAAGAAGCGCTAGAACCTGATTAACTAAATCTTTTCTGAACGGCGGGTCAATCAATACGATATCTAAAGGCTCTCCAGAATAGCTTTGAAGAAAACTGAGGGCATCGACATGACTCACTGATGCCGGCACATTTAACAGCGCTTTGTTTTGTTCTAGGTAGCGAAATGCTTGTGTATTTTTTTCGATAAACTGCACATGTTTCGCGCCGCGTGATGCAGCCTCAAAACCAAGCGCGCCACTGCCCGCAAACAAATCTAGTACGTTCGCACCAATGACTTCATGGCGCATCCAATTAAATACTGTCTCACGAACGCGATCTGTTGTGGGACGCAAACCTTCTACTTCGGGAAAACTCAAACGACGACTTCTATGCTCTCCAGCAATAATGCGAAAAGAACCTTCACTTTTTTTTTCTGGCTTACGGTTTTTTTTAGCTCGTGCTGGCATTAGAATTTAGCTCATAATCGCGTTGATCTCGGTCGGCATAAATGCTCGCCGCTTATTGTAGTGCGGACACAGTTTCTATCAATCTAATTATCACCTGTCGATATACAGGATGACATTCTTTCTTTGGACGACTCATGGATAACCAAATGCTTATCGGTTTCGCAATTATCGCGCTCATCGCGATCGCCTTCGTTATCGATATCAAAACCAGAAAAGTTACTCACAAGCAACTTCCTCCGTTTGCTAAGAAACAAAGCTTACCGCCTCGAGAGCAAGTCACCGAACAGCCAAAACCAATTAGCGAAACACTAGATACTTCTAGCGTTGAACCGACTCCAACAGCAGAAATCGCAGAAGTTACTGACATTGAACCGGCTGCTGAAGAAAAAGTCGAAGAGATTACTGAAGAACCCTCAACGAACTTCTTCTCTCGTATTGTATCTGGCTTAAATAGAACAAGAGGCCAACTCAGTGATGGCTTGGGCCAACTTCTTCTTGGTAAAAAAGAGATTGATGAAGACCTTCTTGAAGAAATCGAAACACAACTCCTGATGGCAGACATCGGTGTTGAAGCGTGCTCTCAAGTTATTCAAACAATCACAGAGCGCTCTGAGCGCAAAGAGCTTAAAGATTCTGAAGCTATTTATCAGCTACTCAAAACCGAACTAGCTGCTCTTCTTGCCGACAAGCAAGCGCCGCTTGAGATCCCCAAAAGCGATACACCTTTTGTCATATTGGTAGTTGGTGTAAACGGCGTAGGCAAAACGACAACCATAGGCAAGATGGCCAAGCGTTTTCAAAGCCAAGGTCACTCTGTCATGCTGGCTGCAGGTGATACATTCCGCGCAGCAGCCGTGGAGCAACTGCAAGTATGGGGCGAACGCAATGATGTTCCAGTCGTTGCGCAACACACGGGCGCAGACAGTGCATCAGTGATCTTTGATGCCGTTGAATCCGCAAAATCTAAAGGCATTGATGTCATCATCGCCGATACAGCAGGTCGTCTTCAAAACAAAGACAACTTGATGTCAGAACTCGAAAAAGTTGTTCGAGTGATGAAGAAGGTTGATGCACAAGCACCACACGAGGTGATGTTGGTACTTGATGCTGGCACAGGACAAAACGCACTTAGCCAAGCGCAAATATTCCAACAAGCCGTGGGCGTTACAGGAATCAGTCTGACGAAATTAGATGGTACTGCAAAAGGCGGTATTATTTTCGCCATTGCAAAACAGCTCGGTTTACCGATTCGTTTTATTGGCGTCGGCGAACAAATCGATGACTTACGTCCCTTCGATGCGGATGAATTCATTGAAGCACTTTTTGAAAAACAAACAGACGCTTAAGTTGTTAAAGCATGATTCAGTTTATTAACGTCGGAAAACGTTACCCTGATGGGCACGAAGCCCTGAAAAATGTTTCATTCGAGCTCGCGAGAGGTGAAATGGCATTTCTAACAGGACATTCCGGCGCAGGAAAAAGCACACTACTTAAACTAATCATGCTGATGGAACGAGCCAGCAAAGGTCAAATCACGGTTGGCAATCAAAACCTTGCACGTATTCCTCCGCGACAAGTTCCTTATTATCGTCGCCATGCAGGTGTTGTATTCCAAGACCACAAACTTCTGTTTGATCGCACAGTCTTTGATAATGTCGCGATTGCGATGGAAGTTGCAGGAACGCCACCAAAGGAAATTGCTAAACGCGTACGGGCTGCACTCGATAAAGTTGGGCTACTGAGCAAAGAGAAGCTCACGCCCATTCAACTTTCTGGAGGTGAACAACAACGTGTTGGTATTGCTCGTGCTGTCGTCAACAAGCCACCTATTCTGTTAGCTGACGAACCTACAGGTAATCTTGATCCAGAGCTATCGGCAGAAATCATGAAGCTGTTTAGCGACTTTAACCAAGTGGGTGTCACGGTGTTGATTGCAACGCACGACTTAGAGCTTATTTCACGCCTACCTTACCGAGTAATCGAACTTGATCATGGCCACATCAGAAACGAAGAGGCATTCGTAAATGGCTAAGTCAAATTCACAAGGCGCTCAAGTTTCTGCATCAAAACCGATGCTTGGCAGTTACTTTGGTAATCACAAAAAAGCTCTTTCTCATACCCTTAATGAGCAAAAGAAAAAACCATTAGCATCAATCCTTACGTGCGCCGTTATTGGTATTGCTATCTTATTGCCCACTTTACTAGGCGTGTTCTTAAGCAATCTCGAGCGCTCTCAATTGAGCTTTGATAATACGACTCAAATGACGGTGATGCTAAGCAAAACATTATCGCCGATTAAAGGGGCAACATTTGCGCAAGAACTAACAAAAATCGAAGGCATAGAGTCAGCCAAGTTCATCCATCAAGATGATGCTCTTGAGGAATTTAAAGCAACATTTGAACTCGAGTCGACACTTGAGCACTTGAGCGACAATCCCCTTCCTCACAGTATTATCGTAACCCTGAGTGATTCTGCTAATACGATAGAACAAGCGCAAAAACTTCGCACTAGCCTACTAGGAAAGCCTGAAATTGATCTGGTTCAGCTTGATTTAATGTGGGTTCAGCGACTCAACTCTATTACCAACTTTCTTAGTTTAAGCACCTGGATTCTTGGGCTAATGCTAAGTATTGCTGTCATTTTAATTCTCGGAAATACGATTCGATTAGCAATCGAAAACCGAAAAGACGAAATTGCCGTACTTAAACTGGTGGGAGGAACGGACGCGTTTGTTTGTAGACCGTTTCTGTACTTAGGTATTTTCTATGGCATAGGCGGAGGAATATTTTCCATTATTTTATGCAGCGTGGTGTTAGCCATTCTAGCGCAACCTATTGAAGCACTGACAGCTTCATATCAAAGCGATTTTAGTTTGTCAGGTTTGAACATTGAAACTACACTTTTTATTCTGTTAGTTGGAACATTTTTAGGTTGGTGCGCTGCCAAAATTTCTGTGAAACAACATATAAGCGCAATTGAACCAAGCTAATACCTATCTACGAAATTCGGAACTTTTTAAGGCTTAAGTAGTCCAACCACTCAACATTAGCACACTTGAGCACAAAAGTGCCGAGGTGCTATGATGCAAGGATAACGAATAGAGGAATATTAATGGGCACAAGCTTACAACCCGTCGACATGTTAACTCCTGGTGGCAACCTTGAGTCTTACATCCAAACGGTCAACAGCATCCCGATTTTGTCAATTGAAGAAGAGCGAGATTTAACTGCGCGCTTACATGACGAAAACGACCTTGTGGCTGCGCGACACTTGATTATGTCGCATCTACGTTTTGTTGTTCATATCGCTAAAAGTTACTCTGGATATGGTTTAGCTCAAGCTGATCTTATTCAGGAAGGAAACGTCGGCCTAATGAAAGCCGTTAAACGTTTCGATCCGACATTCGGCGTTCGCTTGGTGTCTTTTGCTGTACATTGGATCAAAGCTGAAATTCACGAATTCATTTTACGTAATTGGCGCATTGTCAAAATTGCGACGACCAAAGCGCAACGTAAAATGTTCTTCAATCTTCGCAGCTCTAAAAAGCGTCTTGCTTGGTTTACCGCAGATGAAGTTGATTCAGTAGCTAAAGACCTTGGTGTAGAACCTCGCGTCGTTCGCGAAATGGAAGGTCGCTTGAGCGCTCAAGATACAGCATTCGATGCTAGCTCTGATGAAGATGATGACAGCGCGTTCTTAGCTCCAGCGAACTATCTAGAAGATCATTCAGCAGACCCTGCACGTGCTGTAGAGCTGGCTGATACATCGAGTGATACGCGTCATCGTTTAACTGAAGCCTTACGTACTCTCGATGAGCGTAGTTTAGATATCATCACCAAACGCTGGTTAAATGAGAAAAAAGCCACGCTTCATGAGCTAGCAGATGAATACGGCGTTTCAGCTGAACGAATTCGTCAATTAGAAAAAAATGCGATGAAGAAAGTAAAAGGCTTAATGGATAGTTAGGCCTCTTTCTTCTACTAAAAACCGCCAACAGGCGGTTTTTTTATGCCATTAAAATTCGGAGTTATGTCATGCATATTGCTTTTATTGGTGTAGGCCTCATGGGCGCTCCCATGGTTACTAACCTGATTCGTGCAGGTTTCTCTCTACACCTATGGAACCGCACCCAATCAAAACTCGACCCATTTCAGAAAAACGCGAATACATATACAGCTATCAGCGAGGCAGTTGCTCACGCAGACATTATCATCACTATGCTAGAGACCGGAGATATCGTTGAGCAAACACTCATGCAAGGCGATGTTCTTCAGGCGATAAAGTCTGGAAGCATGGTCGTTGATATGAGTTCAATACCGCCGGAACAAGCGCGTGCACATGCTCAGCTACTTAAGAATTATGGTATTTCGTATTTAGATGCCCCAGTGTCTGGAGGTACCGTAGGTGCTGAACAAGCGACTCTGTCGATTATGGCCGGCGGAAATAAAAATGACTTCGATAAAGCTCTCCCTATTTTCAATGCAATGGGTTCCGCCACACACATCGGCCCGCATGGTACGGGACAAGTCGCTAAACTGGCTAATCAAGCTATTGTAGGTATTACGATTGGAGCAGTCTCAGAAGCTTTGTTGCTTGCTGCAGAGGGTGGAGCAGACCCTGTGGCAGTTCGTAAGGCTTTGGGTGGCGGTTTCGCTGCTAGCCGCATATTAGAATTACACGGTCAACGAATGATTGATGGCAATTATGAACCTGGGGCGCGTAGCCGTGTTCAATTAAAAGACATGCGCACCATACTCGATGAAGCTCGATTACAAGGTTTGACCCTACCCCTGTCACAACGCACGCATGACGGCTATCTGTCGCTAATCGCTCATGGCAAAGAGAACATCGACCATAGCGGATTAATGGTAGAACTCGAACGCCTCAACAATACATCGCACTTTGCTGAGAACAAAGAAAATGCCTAAATTCGCGGCCAATATCACCATGCTATTTCAAGAACATGACTTTCTTGATCGTTTTAAAGCAGCGAAAGACAATGGCTTTCGCTACATAGAGTATTTGTTTCCTTATGATTATTCCGCTCAAGATCTTGTCTCAAGATTGCAAGATAACAATCTAGAACAAGTCTTGTTCAACTTGCCTCCCGGCGACTGGTCAAAAGGGGAGCGAGGCATCGCATGCCTACCTGATCGTAAAGACGAATTTCGACGAGGTATTGATCAAGCCATTCATTACGCCGAACAATTAAACGTCAAACAACTCAATTGCCTGTCAGGCTTAAAACCAAACGATTTGAGTGAAGAAGAAGCTGAATCATGCTGGCTGGAAAATATTCACTACGCAGCAAGTGCGCTCGAATCAGCCGGAATAAAACTACTAGTCGAAGCAATTAACTCTAAAGTCGATATGCCTGGTTTCTACCTCGATACCCTCGAAAAGAGCCAGTCATTAATTGATCAAGTTCAACACACAAACGTTTACTTTCAATTCGACCTCTATCATATGCAAATCATGCACGGCGATTTAGAAAGAAGTTTGAAATCTATCTGGCCACACATTCAACACGTACAATTTGCCGACAGCCCTGGCCGACACGAACCAGGCACTGGCGACATTGATTTTGAAAAAGCATTCAATTTTCTAGACCAGAATGAGTACACAGGATTTGTTAGTGCAGAATATCTGCCAAAAACAGACACAGTTAGCTCTCTGGCGTGGTTACGAAGCTTTAATTAACGTGTAAAATTACGCTTGTGTTAAAACCATGTAAGTTCGGTATTTTCAGTTAATGCAGTTTAAATAGGTTTGCAAATGAGTTGGTGGGGAAAACTAATAGGCGGGGCACTTGGTTTCGCCGTATCAGGTCCCATTGGAGCAGTACTCGGCGCAGCAATTGGGCATAGCTTTGACAAAGGCTTAGCCGGCATTGAAAACTTTGCCCCTGATGACCTTTCAACAGAAGATATCCAAGCAGCATTCTTTGGCGCAACATTCTCAATTATGGGGCACGTTGCCAAAGCAGATGGAATTGTAAGTCAAGATGAGATAAGTGTTGCTCAGAACACCATGTCTCGAATGCAATTAAACAATGAGCAGCAAAAAGCAGCACAATCATTGTTTACTCAAGGAAAGTCAGCCAGCTTCGACTACAAAGCGGTTGCAGAGCAGCTTAAACAAGAATGCGGACGTCGAAGAAACTTACTGCAGATGTTCATCGAAATTCAGATTGCTACGGCACTCGCTGACGGTGAACTTCACGCAAACGAGCAAGCGATTTTAATGGAGCTTGCTGAGATTCTCGGCTTTAACCGTCAACAGTTCGAACACCTTCTTGCTATGGCCGTGGCTCAACAACGCTTCCACCATAGTAATCAAGGCTTTGAAACCGAAGTTCATGCTTCCAAAATTGATGAAGCATATGAGGTACTTGGTGTAAACCAAGACTGCTCTGACCAAGAACTTAAGCGAGCATATCGGCGATTAATGAGCCAACATCATCCGGACAAGTTGGTAGCGAAAGGCTTACCCGAAGAAATGATGAAGCTTGCAACAGAAAAAACACAACAAATAAAAGAAGCTTACGAGCTCGTTAAGCAAAACAGAAATCTAAAGTAGAGGTAAGTAATGCGCGTTCTAGTAATCGAAGACGATAAAGACGTTGCCTCCTATTTGGTCAATGGCCTTAAAGAAAGTGACAATGTAGTCGACCACTGCGCCGACGGAAAAGAGGGCTTGCTATTAGCAGCAAGCGAAAGCTACGACGTAATGATTATCGATCGAATGCTTCCGGGCATGGATGGTTTATCAATCATCAAAACGATCCGTGCAACAGGTAACAAAACCCCTGTTCTGATTTTGAGCGCGCTAGGCGATGTTGATGATCGCGTTGAAGGACTTCGTGGCGGCGGTGATGACTACCTAACAAAACCATTCTCCTTCACTGAATTACTAGCACGACTTGAAGCACTTGAGCGTCGTGGTGCTAGCTCAGGTTCTGAACAAGTCACCCATCTACAAGTGGCTGATCTAGAAATGGATCTACTCGCACGTACTGTTAAACGTGCTAGCCAGAAAATAGATCTCCAACCACGTGAATTCCGTTTACTTGAATACTTAATGAAGCATGCTGGGCAAGTCGTGACGCGCACAATGCTTCTTGAGCAAGTGTGGGATTACCACTTCGATCCACAAACAAACGTCATCGACGTTCATATCAGCCGCTTACGCTCAAAAATCGACAAAGATTTTCCTAAGCAGCTACTTCAAACCGTTCGTGGTGCGGGATACATTTTGAGTGAAGATTCTTAGTCTACTAAGAACCCCTACATTTCAGCTGGCGATTATGTACATGGTACTTTTCGCCACGTCTGTTTTTATTCTAATGGGCTTTATTTACTGGGCAACCGCTGGGTATATGTCGAGCCAAACAGACGAAACCATCGAAGCTGAAATAGTCGGTCTGGCAGAACAATATCAACGCCAAGGTTTGAATGGCTTAATCAGTGTCATTCGAGAGCGTGTAGCACGTGATCCTAACGGCAAAGCGATCTATTTATTTACTGCGCGTGATTTCATCAAACTCGCAGGCAATATAGATAAGTGGCCAGAAGAAGGCGAAGTTCAAGAGGGCTGGCTCAACTTTACACTTAATGAAGAGTTAGGCTGGCACAATGAGCTTGATCGGCCAGCTCGAGCACGTGTGTTCATTGTGCCTGGAGGCTTGCGCTTACTAGTAGGCCGTGATGTCAACGAGTTCATGGCTGTTAAAGAGCTTGTTGAACGCGCGATAAACTTGGGCATGGCGATCACCTTTATGCTGGCAATGATCGGCGGCGTTATGATGAGCCGAAGTACGGCTCGTCGCGTTGAAATTATCAACCAAACCAGCCAGAAAATTATGAAGGGCAACTTATCATTGCGCATACCCGATCGCGGAACCAATGATGATTTTGACCAACTCGCGCGTAACCTGAACGAAATGCTGGATCGCATTTTTCAATTGATGGAAGGTATTAAGCACGTCTCAGATAATATTGCGCACGACCTTCGAACACCTCTTACCCGACTTAGAAATAAGTTAGAAAACACTCTATTAAAAGTAGAA